>JAWSUE010000012.1 GCA_033549065.1 Bacillota bacterium | reverse complement strand
TAATTCGTCGAGATAACCTAAAGATTTGATCGTGCGATCCGTAGAAACATTTGTCTTTGGATTTCTGTATTTTTGAGCGATTACAAGATAGGTTCGGCCCGAATCTTTTCGATACGTTTTTTTAAGATACATAGGCGGCGGCTCCTTTGAACTCAGATATGCTGCTTACATTGTATTATATCATATTGTGCCTATTTGTGCCACTATTATATGTAGTTATTTCAAAAAAAATAAACCCCCCAAGCCTTATGCTTAAAGGATTCTTAGTCTTTTCCCAATATTTATGCTGTCAAACTAACGGGCATGCTCCCATAACCGCCTTTATTTCACTTCACGCCCTAATTTCACTTCGTTGACTTGTCATAGGCGAGATGGTATTATGACTTTGTGCAGAATTATCAGGCGCCCGTGGTGAAAGGGATATCACGCAGGCCTCCGGAGCCTGAAGTCGGGGTTCGAATCCCTGCGGGCGCACCATATCAAGGAGCAACCTGCCTGAAGGTTGCTTTTATTTATTTTTATAATGGAAGGTGAACAGCATTTATGCCTAAAGTAAAATTTATTCCCCAGAATAAGGAAATTGAAGTCGATCCGGGAACCAACCTCCTGAAAGCAGCCGACAAGGCCGGTTTATACATTGAAGGCGACTGTGCCGGCAAGGGAACCTGCGGAAAATGCAGGGTAAACATCACGGAAGGCCTGGAAAATAATCCTTCCCCGGCCGAAAAGAAATTTCTATCAGAAAATGAGCTGCAATCCGGGTGGGTTTTGGCCTGTCAAAGAACTGTAGATAAAAACATGGTTGTGGATGTTCCTCTTCAGAAAGATGCCCACACCAGAAAAATCTCCCTGGCCGGCGGGGTTGAAAAACTGGAAGCAGATCCGGTTTTGGAAAAAATTGCCGTAAAGTTATCAAAACCGGCTGTTAAAGACCAGACCGCAGACCTTGAACGGCTACTCGGAGAATTAAAAAAAGGCGACCTGTCTGTTAAACCGCGCGAACTCAGCGGACTGCCTTCCATGCTCAGGAATAACGGTTTTTCCGTTACGGCAGCGATTGACGGAAATAGAATCATTTCACTTGAACCGGGTAACACCGGCGACTATATGTACGGAATCGCATTTGATATTGGAACTACAACTATTGTCGGGTCCCTGCTGGATCTAAAAAACGCCGAGGTAATCGCCGTATCGGCAGCAACCAACCCTCAGAATATATACGGCGCTGATGTGATCTCCAGGATTACCCATGCTTCTCAGGTTGAAGGTGGCTTGAAACAGCTTCAGGACAAAGTAGTGGAATCGGCAAACCAGATTATCAAGAATCTGCTCAGACAAACCAGAATCCCCAAAGATCGGGTTTATGAAATCGTTTTAGTCGGCAATACAACCATGAGCCATCTCTTTATGGGTATCGACCCTACCTACCTGGCGCCTGCTCCCTTCATCCCAGCCTACAGCCGGGCGCTGAAGGTTGAAGCCTCCGAAATCGGCTTGAATATTCATCCGGCAGGCCTTGTTACATTTCTGCCCAATATTGCAGGATATGTAGGTTCCGATACTGTAGGTGTAATTCTGGCTACCGGTATGGACCAGCGAAAAGACAATTGTGCAGCCATCGACATCGGAACTAACGGCGAACTTGTTCTGGCTGCCAACGGCAGACTTATGGCCTGCTCAACCGCTGCCGGCCCGGCATTTGAAGGGGCTCAGATAAAGCAGGGCATGCGAGCTGCAGCCGGAGCTATTGAAACGGTCAGCTTTGTAAATGAGGATATCACTCTAAGCATGATCGATGACGAACCGGCCTGCGGAATCTGCGGCTCCGGTTTAATTGATGCTGCAGCAGCACTAATCCAGGCTGGATTGATTGAGCCAAACGGACGCTTTGTAAACGTGGAAGAAAATCCGGACAAGGTGCCTCCCCAGTTCAGAGATCGTTTGCGGCGCGGTAAAAGCGGTTTCGAATTCGTACTGGTTGCGGGCAAAGATACTGAAAGTGGAGACGATATAGTGCTTACCCAGGGTGATGTCCGGGAACTGCAGTTGGCCAAGGGAGCCATATATGCCGGTTTGGTTATATTGTTAAAAGAAGCCGGAATCAGCGAAGATGATCTCGATCAGGTTATGCTTGCCGGCGCTTTCGGCAACTATGTTCGTAAGGAAAGCGCCCTGACTATCGGTTTGCTGCCTCAGATTCCTGCCGAGAAAATTATTGCAGTGGGCAACGCCGCCGGCGATGGAGCAAAAATGGCTCTTGCTTCAAAAAAAGCGCGGTTTCGGGCCCTGGAATTACCCGGAAAAGTTGAGCACCTTGAACTTTCAACCCGCATCGATTTCCAGGAGATTTTCGTAGATGCCCTGTCATTCGGCAAGATTTAAGCTAACCCGAATCCTGAAATAGATCTGAATCTCTTCCACTATGCAGGAAAAAACCGGGACCTGTAGAAATTAAAGCTAAACAACCATTCGGGAGGTAAGAAATGTACACTGCCAAGGATATTATGACTTCTCCGGCACTCAGCGTAACTGAAGAGCAAACTCTTCAAAATGTTATTGAGATGCTGGCAAAACATCGTTTCAGTGGATTCCCTGTCGTCGACACGGCAGGAAAAGTGATCGGTGTTATATCCGATACTGATATTATCCGTTATTCTCAGCAACTGAATGTAATTCCCCTGTCAAATCTTTCGGGGTGGATTTCTCCTTATGCCGAAATATCCGACCTGGCAAGTATGCGCAAAGGGTTTGATCTTCTTCACAAAACCAGCGTCGGTCAGGTGATGACTAAAAAGGTTTTTACAGTAACCGAAGACACATCGGCAACTGATGTTGCCCAACTAATGAATCGCCGAAAAATCAATCGTGTGCCCGTTGTAGACAGCGACGGTAATCTGGTCGGCATTGTCACCAGGGCCGATATGGTCCAGTGTATGGCCAAACTCTAAAGTGCACAATCTGAGAGGTAAAAAGTGGAAAAAGAACGGGAATCAGATACAGGCGGTTTTAATAACCGCCTGTTTAAAATTAAACTCCTAACCGGGATGATTCTCGGCAAGGGGTTAATCCTTCTAACCAGGCTTCTCGGGCGAGGCGGTACAACACTACCTGGAAGAGCAGTTCTGAAATTAGATCCGGCTATCCCTTCAGCCCTGGCCGGAAAGCTGCAAGATGGCAGTATTTTAATTACCGGAACAAACGGCAAAACAACAACGGCTGCATTGATCAGCGGAGTAATGAAAGAATCCGGATTAAGATGTATCCGCAATCAATCCGGGTCTAACATGTCCTGGGGGGTGACCTCAGCCCTGGTTGAAGCATCCAGCCTGACAGGAAAGCCGGCAGGCGAATGTGCAATAATGGAAGTTGACGAGGGGGCATTCCCCGGAGTCGTGCAAAGTATCAAACCCAAAGGTATCGTTGTTACTAACGTCTTCAGAGATCAGCTTGATCGTTACGGCGAAGTCGACTGGATCCGCGATGCAATTAAAAGAGGCTTGGAATATCAGCCAGAAGAGGGCTTTCAGGTTCTTAACGGGGACGACCCCTCCCTTACCGGATTAGTTGCCGGAAAAAATAGGTGGACATATGGCCTGGAACTTGAACTGCCTGAGGATCGATTCCAGAATACAGGCCGGGATATTAAGACCTGTCCAAACTGCAATGCCAGACTTGATTACAGCAGGATATACTACGCCCACCTGGGGCATTTTCACTGTCCTTCCTGCAATTTCAAACGCGAAACCCCCGATGTTAAGCTAACCAGGAAAAAAACTGCGGCAGGCGGTGGTGAAGTTCTTGAAATTGAACTGCCCGACGAGAAGATAACAATGAAATCGTCGCTGGCAGGGACTTATAATTTGTATAATATACTGGCAGCTGTAACCTGTGCCGTGGCCATGTCCATTCCTTCTGACGTCATCATCAGGTCTATTGAAGAAGCTGTTCCATCATTCGGCAGGATGGAGCAGTTCAACTGGAGTGGAAAGTCGATAACAATGGCCTTGATCAAAAATCCGGTTGGCGCCAATGAGGTTTTAAGAACGATCCTCAACCAGTCGGACAAGATCAGTCTTATGGTGGCCATCAACGATAAAATAGCCGACGGCAGGGATGTATCCTGGCTCTGGGATGTCGATTTTGAATACTTTGTAGCAAAAAAGGAAGGAATTTCAATCATCCTTGTCTCGGGATTAAGAGCATGGGATATGGCTGTTCGTTTTAAATATGCCGGTATCAGTCCGGATTCAATCGTTGTTGAGGAAAATACAGAAAAAGCTTTAAACAAAATCCTTAAGTTAACTTCGGAGGGAGAAAATATTATTATTCTCCCCACATATACAGCTATGCTGGAAATCAGAAAACATCTGAACAGGATGGGGTTGGGGAAACCCTACTGGGAGAGCTGAAAATGGTATCAATCAATATCTATCACCTTTATCCCAATCATTTAAACCTTTACGGTGATCGCGGCAATATGCTCGCTCTCTGCCGCCGGGCAGAATGGCATGGTTTCAAAACTAATATAATTACCGTGGAGCCCGGTGATCTCATCGATTTCAAAGAATGTGACTTGCTTTTCATGGGAGGCGGCCAGGACAGCGATCAAAAATTGATCGCCGGGGATTTAAAAATTCGCCGAAGTGATTTGGTAGCCGCCATAGACAACGGTATGGTCCTTTTTGCCGTTTGCGGATCTTACCAGCTGCTGGGTCATTATTATACCGCACATACCGGCGAAAAATTTGGTGGACTCGATATAATTGATCTTTATACAGAGTCCGGATCCAGGAGGCTGATCGGTAATGCTGTGATAAGCTGTCCGTTATGGAAACCGGAAAAAACCCTGGTCGGCTTTGAAAACCATGGTGGGAAAACATATTTAGGCCCTTCGGTAAAACCACTGGGGAAAGTTCTTATTGGTTTTGGCAACAACGGCACCGATAAAACAGAAGGTGCCGTATTCAATAATCTAATCGGCACCTATCTTCACGGCTCTCTGCTTCCTAAAAACCCCTGGCTGACAGATTATTTGCTCGAGAAAGCTCTCTCATATCGCAGTCAGCCGCACCAGCTAAGGGAACTGGATGATTCCTTTGAGCAATCAGCCCACCTGGCAGCGATCGAATTGGCCGGATCAAAGAAACATGAGAGGTTGTCAACCAGGGCCTGAATTTAATCCACCTCGGCAAACATTTTTCTTACCACTTTGTTACACCGCTTAGTTAAAGGAGATACTCGATTTCTGCCTCCTCGTAAAGGGTTTGAACCAGCTGGTTGATCACAGGAGTGATCTGCTCGTCAATCATAGTATCTTTGACCATTTCACTCACATCTTCATAGTTAACAGCGGCTGCTTCACGGCGATCAAGCACCTGAATTATATGGTAACCGAAACTGGTTTCAACCGGTTCGCTGATTTCATCAATCGCAAGATTGAACGCCTCTGTCTCAAATTCTTCGACCATCGCTCCTCTTCCAAAGAACCCAAGGTACCCACCGTTATCTTTGTTCGATTGATCGAGAGAATATTCGGCAGCAAGGAAGGCAAATTCTTCACCATCCCTCAGCCGGGTCAATACATCCAAGGCTTCTTCTTCGCTTTCAACCAGGATATGTCTGGCTTCAACTTCTTCCTGCTGGTCAAACCGTGAACGGTTTTCTTCAAAAAACGTTCTCACTGTATCATCTGATGTATCGATTTGGCTCATGGCCAGATTGCGGACCAATAAATTTAACCTGGCATCTTCCCTGAAATCATCCAGAGATATGCCATAATAATCGAGAACCATCAGGAAGTCTTCTTCCGATCCCTGGAAATTATCATCGATGATCGTATTAACCTCCGCATCAATCTCTTCGCTCGTAACTGTTATGCCTTCGACAGTCGCTTTCTGTAAAATCAATTTCCTGGTGATAAGCTGATCGAGCGCTTCCTGCCCGTTTTGTTCGTACATAGCCTCAAAAAGTTCGTCCCTGGTAATTTCTTCACCGTTTACCAACGCTACCGCTTCTTTACTACCCGGCGCTGTCGAGAATAACAAAACAGCCAGGACAATCACTGCTATCAGCAAAACAGCAACAGCACCCAGTAGAATCTGAGGTTTCATAATCTTATTGAGGAATTCCTGATTATCTCTCTTTTCCTTTTCCAAAACACCCACACCCCTCTTCATAAATTTACGGGATTATTTTATTCATCGGGAACTCAAGGATCCCCTCTGCTCCCGCTTCCTGTAAATCGCAAATCAGTGTTCGCACCTTTTTCTCATCGACAACACTCTCCACAGCCACCCACTTGTCAGCACATAAATTAGATATAGTTGGCTTCCTCAGCGCCGGCAGCAGGTCAATCACCTTCGCCAGGTTATCGCTATGGACATTCATTTTAAGCATTACTTTCTGCTCGGCAAGTAATGCCCCTTTAAGCAAAGTAACCATCCGTTCCACTTTTTTTAGTTTCCAGGGATCCCCTGCGCTCGCCCGGTTCATAATTACCCTGGGTGTTGAAATCAGTATTGTTTCGATTATTTTCAGCTGGTTGGCCTTCAGTGAACGTCCCGTTTCGGTTAACTCCGCTATGGCATCAGCCAACAGAGGCGGTTTAACCTCCGTTGCTCCCCAGGAAAATGATACTGCAGCATTTACACCCTTCTCTTCCAGGTAACGGCGGGTTGTCTCAACCAATTCTGTTGCAATACGTTTGCCTTCCAGGTCTTCAACCTTTTCGAAAGGGGAATTCTGGGGAACTGCCAGAACCAGGCGGACCGGGCGTAGTCCCCTTTTTGAATAATTCAAATCGGCCAGTTCAACAACGTCAGCCCCGGTTTCAGTAATCCAGTCCTTCCCGGTTAAACCGACATCGAGAACCTGTTCTTCAACATATTTCGGTATTTCCTGAGCCCTCATCAGGACACATTCAATCTCTTCGTCATCAATATAGGGATAATAAGAGCGTTCACCGATCTGTATATTATAACCGGCCTTCTTGAACATCTCAAGTGTTGTATTCTGCAGACTTCCGGCCGGCAGGCCCAGCTTTAATATTCCCATAGATTACACACCCTTTCTCATTCCAATAGTAATAAGTTAGCATGTCGGCTGCCCGCTGTCAACGCGAAGGCGATCAACGGCAACAATGATTCGGAAGGATTAGCAGGCTGAAATCAAGAATAAAGAGTGCAGTAAAGGTTAAGGAGGCTGAAGCATGACCCAAAGCGAAATGAGCCGGGCTAAACGCCACCTGGAAACAACCCGGAAAATGAAAGAGATGCTGCCCAGATTCTTCATGCGGATGATTGAACGACGTTTCAGCAATGAACCTTTGGCCTGGTGCATGGTGGGAGTCCCTCCCGAGTTATTGAAAGCATTTGATCTTCTATTTGAATGGCCTGAAAACTTCGGGACAATGTGTGCCAGCAGGTTGGTGGCCCCCAAATTTATTGAAGTTGCCGAGGGCGATGGCTACTCACCGGAACTCTGTTCCTACGTAACCAACACGATGGGTTATTGTAAACTTTTCAAGGAAACCGGTGAAGCCCCTCCCGAATCTCCCCTTCCCGGGGGTATGGGAACACCGGCTATGCTGCTCGGTTCCGGTTTTATCTGTGAACCGCGCTGGAAATGGTTTCAGTCGATTGCAACCCGCTTCTTTGACGTTCCCGTTTACAGCAGTGATCCCCTGGCCCCTCCCTACGATATAAACCCCAGAGACCCGCGGATCGAGGAGCATTACCTGACTCTTCTCCGCGAAGATCTGGCGGGACAGATTGAATTTCTGGAAAAGCATACGGGCAAGAAACTTGATCTGGCACTTCTGAGAGAAATAATGGCCCTCTCTCATAAAGCGTTGGCTTACTGGCGGGATACCCTGGCATTACGTAAAGCAATCCCCTCTCCGATGGGATCAACAGACTATTTCCATGCAATTATTCCCCAAATGTACCTGGTGGGAGACCAGGAGGCAGTAGATTTCTACCGGGAAATGTACGAAGAAGTAAAGGATCGTGTTGAACGAGGCATAGGCGTTGTTGAAGATGAAAAATATCGATTTATCTGGTTTGGCCTGCCGCCATGGTTCAACATGGGTATTTTCAATTACCTGGAGTCGCTGGGAGCCGTATTTGCTTATGAGTCAACCTATAACGTGGGAGATCATTTTGAAGTCGACCTCTCCGACCCGCTCGAGGCAATAGTCAAACGAACCTGGCAAAGGGCGGTGAAGATGCATGACTATGGTGCGGAAGCCATGCCCGAGCTCTGCAACCCAGCTGTCTTCGGCGGATTTGTCGGCAGCTCGCTACTGGAAGAGTTGGTCAAAGATTTCAGCCTTAGCGGGGCAATTATGCATCTTACACGCTCCTGCCGGGCTGTATCATTCGGAGAAGTTCACACGAAAAACCGTCTTGCAGAAATCGGTATCCCATCATTGATATTTGAGAGCGATATGGCTGATCCCCGGCTATGGTCAGATGCCCAGATCAAAACACGGCTGCATGCATTTCTCGAAACGGTAGATCGAACAAAAAAGGGAGGTAACTAGGATGAATGCCAAACTTATTGGTCGGAAAAATAACAGTATAACTGCTCAAAATGAAGAAATGATTCGCCGGATAAAAGCTGAAACAAACAAACCGGTTATCGGTTACCTCTGCTGTTTTGCTCCCCCGGAACTGATCAGCGCTGCCGGCGCTATCCCTTACAGGATTACCAGTTTTCCGGGAGAAGATACTTCAGCTGCAGATTCTTATGTAGAGCCCTACGGATGTACCTATGTCCGCAGTGTCCTCTCCAGGGCAGTCCGGGGGCATTATGATTTTTTGGATGGTTTGATCATCTCTCACAGCTGTGATATGGTCCAGCGGCTTTACGGAATCTGGACTCATTATCACCCCCTGGCTTATTCATACATGTTTAATGTTCCACATCAGGTCAGCCCGCAAGCACGGCGTTTTTACAAGCGTGAACTGGGATTTTTCAGGGAAAGCCTGGAAAAATTTACAGGTAAAAATGTTGAAGAATCGGCATTAAAGGATTCCATTAATCTCTATAATGAAAACCGTTCCCTGGTAAGAAAACTCTATGCTCTTCGAAAAGAAAAAATTCCTCTTATCGAAGGCAGTGAAATGATCGACCTGCTGATTACGGGAGGAGCGCTGCCGGCCAGTGAGTTCAGAGCATTACTCAAAAAAACCCTGGATACTGCTTCTGAACGTAAACAGGGCAGCGAAATCTTCCCCCGGATACTGGTTTGGGGAAGCATAATGGATGACTCTTCATTATACCGGTTAATCGAAGAATCTGGAGGAAAAGTAGTCGCAGATGATACCTGTATCGGTTTCAGAACATGGGAAGAAGACATCCCCCAGACTGATGATCCCTATGAAAGTTTAACTGAACATTACTTTATCAATTTTCAGTGTCCCAGGACAGATCGCGGTCCCGGAGTAAACAGGTTTGATTATATTCTTGAAAGGGTCAGAGAATATGAGGTTGATGGTATTATCGGATACTGCATCTCTTTTTGCGATCCCCATAAACTTGATTACCCGGACCTGCGTGACTACCTGAAAAAAGAAGGGTTTCCCATGCTTCTGATTGACGACAATTATAGCTTTGAGCCTTCTGAAGCGATTAAGACAAGAATTCAGGCCTTTCTTGAAATTCTCAGGTAATCCGAAAAAACTTGTATCGGCGCGCCAAATATGAGAAAATAGTGACATTCATTTTTCGGAATGGAACATTTTCTCCATAGTAAAGGTGCGTGAACATTTTGGCCTTGATTATTCAGAAATATGGTGGCACCTCGGTTGCATCCATCGACCATATCCGCAGGGTAGCAGTTAAGGTTGCCAAGGCCAGACAGGAAGGAAACCGGGTAGCTGTCGTAGTTTCCGCCATGGGAGATCAAACTGATCATTTACTTGAATTGGCTGGTGAGATTACGACAAACCCTTCTGCACGAGAACTGGACGCACTGCTTGCTACCGGAGAACAGGCTTGCGCCGCCTTGCTGGCAATGACTTTGGTAAGCCTGGGGCAGACTGCAAGGTCTTTCCTGGGTTTGCAGCTTCCTCTTGTAACCGACAATATTCATAACCGGGCTCGTATTCTTGATCTGCAGACAGAAGTTCTTGAAAAAACAATTCAGGAAGATATAATACCGGTTATAACCGGTTTTCAGGGGGTTGCCGAAGACGGAAGTATTACAACTCTCGGTCGTGGCGGATCTGATACAACCGCAGTTGCTCTTGCAGCTGCCCTGAAGGCTGACTGTTGCGAGATATATACTGATGTTGATGGAGTGTATACTGCCGACCCAGGTATATGCCCCCATGCCCGCCATCTTGAAAAGGTGTCATACCAGGAAATGCTTGAATTGGCTGGGCTTGGAGCAAAAGTACTGCATGCCCGTTCAGTTGAACTGGCTCAAAAGTACCAGGTGCCCCTGGTGGTTAAATCATCGTTTGGGGGAGACAGGGAAACCTGGATTGTTAACGAGGAGGATGAAATGGAAAACTTAATAATCAAGGGTGTGACCCTGGAAAAAAATGTATCGAAAATCTCACTAATCAGGGTTCCCGACCGTCCGGGAATTGCTTACAGAATCCTCTCTCCCCTGGCCGACGCGGCAATTAATGTCGATATGATTATTCAGAACGCCAGTATCGACGGTTTCGCCGACTTCACCTTCACAGTGCCAACCTCCGAGTTGGATCATGCAAGCAAACTGGTCAGTATAGTGACCGAAGAAATCGGGGCTCTGGAAATGCTGGCTGATAATAACATAGTAAAGGTTTCAGCTGTTGGGATAGGGATTAAAAGCCATCCCGGGGTGGCATTCAGAATGTTCAAATCGCTGGCTGATGAAAATATCAATATCGAGATGATCAGTACTTCTGAATATCGAATATCCTGCGTTATAGAAGAGAAATATGGTGAACTTGCTGTCAGGGCTATTCATAATACATTTGGCCTTGACGAAAAGCCACATCGCCCCTCAGAAAAGGAGTAGCATGGCGGAAAACCGGTTAAAAAGATTCTGGCAGGGTTTCTGGCAAATTGCCGATCCGAAAATATGGATAGCATCGACAATACCCATGGCCGTGGGTGCTGCCCTCGCTTATGCATATCTCGGATCTTTCAGTTGGGGTTGGTTCCTGATTGGGGCAGTGGCAATATACCTGATCGAAATTGGTAAAAACGCTTTCAATGAATATGTCGATTATTTAAGCGGGGTTGACCGCTTTGTAACTCCGGATAAACGTACCCCCTTCAGCGGCGGCAAAAAAACCATAATAGACGGTAAATTATCCTTAAAAGAAAATCTGGTAATCGGTATGGTTACCATACTTTTGGGATGTATACTTGGAATATATATCGTGCTTGCCCGGGAATTTGCAGTGATCTGGGTCGGTCTGGCCGGTGTGTTCTTTGCCCTCTCCTACAGCCTTCCTCCTTTCAAGTTTGCATACCGCGGGATAGGAGAAATGGTTGTTGGCCTTACCTTCGGACCGCTGATCACCACAGGTACTTTTCTTGTTCAGGCCCATACGATCACTCCCCTGGTTATATTGGCTTCCCTGCCGATCGGATTCCTTATTGCCAATGTGCTCTGGATCAACCAGTATCCGGATTACGAGGCTGATCTAAAAGGCGGGAAACTAAATGGATTGGTCCGCTTAGGCAAAGAGAAGGGTGTTAATATCTTTGTACTTTTATTCGGGCTTGCTTACCTGTCATTTATCTTACTGGCAGTCATTAGCAGAAACCCTTTCTGGCTCCTCTCTCTTTTGAGTCTTCCAGTTTCGATAAAAGCAATCAGGGTTGCCCGTCAGCATTACAACAATATCCCGGTGCTGACCGAAGCCAATGCAAAAACAATTCAGATCTACCAGATTACCGGATTAACCATGGTTGCCGCCGCCCTGCTCTCATTACTTTTATGATATGTACTTCAGAAAAACAAAGGATATACCTGGACATCATATCCCAAGAGAATCTAATTAATAAGAAATTGGAACATATTATTCTCAAAATTAAGAATGTAGGATCAGAAGGATAGCGGTTTTTCGTCCTCGATGATTGCCCGGTCTTTATCAAGAGCAAGGCGTATATCTTTGGGGACACAAAACATCCCTTCGTGGGTTTCGCCATCATAAAATTTCAGTTGGTCGGAAATCCCATCCAAGCGCCTGTCGACCTCTTCCCGTTTAAGATCAAAATTGGTTCGATTTTCACAGGCAATCATGTAGCCCCAGGAGCAGTCAAACGAAGGAATAAAGGTATGGTACGATCGAACATAAGGAAAATTGAGGTTGAGAGTATTTCTGATCGCCCCGTGAATACTCAGATAATCAGTACTGAATCCTCCTGACTGAACAACCAGTATCCCACCGGGATTGAGCCTGGTTTTAACCATTTTATAAAATTCACGGGTGAACAAGAGTTTGGATGGACCTTCTTCAGCAGGCTCCGTCAAGTCACTGTAGATAATATCGAACTTTCGATCAGTTTCTTCGAGATATTTCCTTGCATCCATATGCAGCAGTTCGACCCGGCTGTCATCAAAACTACCCTGATGCCACTCCGGGAGATGTTCACGGCACATTTCAACTACTGTGCGGTCAATGTCAACCATTACTATCTCATCAATATTTTTGTAACGGCAAATTTCCCTGATTATTGCACCTTCTCCCCCACCCATGACCATAACCTTTTTCGGATTCCCATGCATGACCGCTGCCGGATGAACTAAAGCTTCATGGTAAATGTGCTCATCAAACTCAGCTGACTGAGTTTTACCATCAAGTATTAGCATCTTACCATAAGTATAAGTTTCGATAATGTCAACTTTCTGGAAAGGGGTTACACCGTTGAACAGATATTGTTTAATCGCATAAAGGTAACCATGATAATCAGTGGTATATTCAATGTACCAGTTCCATTCCAATGGAGACATCGTTTCTCCTCCTCTGCTTATTTGTTTGAGAGACCGAGTTCGGCCAGCTTGCGATATAAAGTTGCGCGGCTTATATCAAGTTTTTCGGCAATATCATTTTTGCTCTCAAAAGATGTGCCATATCTCTGCAGGTATTCATGCAGTATAATTTTTTCATATTCTTTTACCCGGTCTTTCAGAGGTAGATCTGCCGTCATAATCTTATCAGTCTCTGTTTCCCTTATTCTGGGCGGCAGACTCATCAGCGTAACAGTATCTCCAGAAGCCATATTTACAGCATACTCCACAGCATTCTCAAGTTCCCGCACATTTCCCGGCCAGTGATAGTGCAGCAAACACTTGATGGCGTCCGGATCGATTGCATTAAACTTTTTGTTCAGCATGGGAGCATATTTATCGAGACATCTCTCAACCAGGGCCGGAATATCCTCTCGGCGTTCTTTCAAGGGGGGGATATGCAGGGGAATTACACTCAGGCGAAAATAGAGATCTTTACGAAAATTTCCTTCGTGCATCATATTTTCCAAATCACGGTTGGAGGCGGCAATTATCCTTACATCAACAGGGATTTTCTTTGAACCACCAACCCTTTCAACTTCCCTGTTTTGCAGGACATGCAGAAGTTTAACCTGCAGGTGCAGTGGCATTTCACCGATTTCATCAAGGAAAATTGTCCCTTCGTTGGCCAGTTCAAATTTGCCTGCCTTACCCTCTTTTCTTGCCCCGGTAAAAGCTCCTCCCTCGTATCCAAACAGTTCACTCTCCAGAAGTGTTTCCGGAATTGCTCCGCAGTTGACGCTGATAAAGGGACCTTCTTTTCTGGTACTGGCCGAATGTATAGCCCGGGCAAATATTTCTTTACCTGTCCCGCTCTCTCCGGTAATAAGGACCGTTGAATTTCCGGCGGCAACTCTCAGAGCCTGTTCTTTAACCTGCAGGATCGATTTGCTTTCGCCGATTATATCTTCAAAAGTATAATCCATAGCCGTTGCGCTAAGATCATAGATCAGCCTGCGAGCTTCGGATATATCACGAAATGAGACGACAGCGCCGTCAGGCCTGTCAGGTCCCGGGATGGGACGCACTGAAACTATAAAGTGCATACTTCGACGACCTTTGGCCTGGTAAAATTCTTCTTTTTCTATATATTCCTTACCTGTTTTCAAAACTTCCAGCGCCGGAGTATCTACCCAGAAATCACCCAGGTTTTTGCCAAGAATTTCATTCCGGTTTAGTCTCAATAACTTTTCTGCAGTTGTATTGGAATGTGTAACCACACCATTGGCATCAATAGCCAGAGCTCCTTCATGAATAGTTTCAAGTATTGTAGAAAGCTCAATTGAAACCCTGGTCAGGCGATCAACTGCTTCGCTTTCTGATACCTTGGCTGCCAGAAACCGGCTTAAATGCTGCAGAAAAGATAAGACCGCTCCTGTTTTGGAAATCAGCTTCTCCTTCTGCATTTTATCAAAAGCAACCAAGCCTATAACCCCGATAACGTTATGATCCAAAAGGATGGGTGAACAAATTTCGGCCATCTCAGGAGTAGTCCCCTCAAGTGAAGATGGATCGTATCCGGGATCACTGATCGGGTCATTCACCACAAACGACTTCCCGCTGCGTAATGTTCTGGCATATAAAAAATCACTATCCAGAAGGCCCAGTTCTTCTTTTTGCCCTATTTTTTCTTTGTAGCAGCTGCTGCCGGCAACTACGGTCAGTTCTTCATCCACTATTTCAACCTCAATTGAAAGCGCTGCTGCTATCGCTTCCGCAAGGTCCTGAACCATCGGTTGTATACGCATCAATCCGGTCATTCAGCAAGTCTCCGTTAAAATAATTAGATTTAGCATTTTAAGAGTTATTCGTCACCTCGCTCCGATACCCTGCCGTTAATTTAGCCAGGTCTCAAATAATTTCTCATTATCGAGAAGAATATGACAGCCAAATTAGAATTTATTAATATTGAGATACCTGGATTAACAATATTAATTTAAAAAAAGCTTTAAAATAAGACAATACAGCGGTTTTTTGGTTTTCAAATGGAACCATAACAGAAGATCATTGTTAGCCATATTTGGCACTAATATTGCATGAATTACTAATATCCGACTGCAAAAGGAAGGAAATTTGGTTTGAGTGAAAAACTGATCAACGCACTTAGCTATAGTGAAAAAGTTCTCGACTTTATTTCAAAAAAAAATTTAACAGATGATGATATTAACTGGATCACCAACGAGACGCTGCAGGGTTTTAAAGAACACTGTAATCCCGGTTTTTTGGAATACCGCAAATCGGTTTCAACCGATTACAAGGCGGTGGAATGGTCTGACAGCGGTACCGGATTTACCGATATTAACGGAAGAAGATATGTTGATTGCCTTGGTGGTTATGGAGTATACAATGTTGGGCATCGCCATCCAAAAGTGGTGGAAGCGGTCAAAAATCAACTGGAGCGACAGGCGCTGCACAGCCAGGAACTGCTCGATCCACTGCGGGCAATGCTGGCAAAAATCGTTGCCTTGATTACCCCGGGAGATCTCCAGTATTCATTTTTTACCAACAGCGGCACAGAATCAATTGAGGGCGCTTTAAAGCTGGCCAGGCTGCATACAGGCAGACCAGGGGTTATCGCTGCTGTTGGAGGATATCACGGCAAATCACTGGGTTCTCTCAGCGCCGCAGGTAAATCGGTTTTCCGTAAACCTTATTTGCCCCTCCTGCCCTATTTTCAGCATATCCCCTTTGGTGATGCCGACATCCTGAAGAAAACTATATCCAGCTCCTTTGCTGTCGGCCAGGAAATTGCCGCCGTAATTCTTGAACCGATCCAGGGCGAAGGAGGAGTTGTTATCCCCCCTGAAGAATATTTCGCTCACGTTCGGGAAATTTGTGACGAGTTTGGTGTTTTGTTAATTGTCGACGAAGTTCAAACGGGCATGGGCCGGACGGGAATGATGTTTGCCATTGAACATTATGGTATAGTCCCCGACATTTTGTGCCTGGGAAAATCTTTCGGTGGTGGAGTTATGCCAATAGGGGCATATGTTTCAACCTCAGAAATCTGGCAGCAAATGATGCCCAATCCGTTCCTGCATTCAACAACTTTCGGCGGCAACCCCCTTGCCTGTGCGGCTGCAATAGCGGGAATACAGGTGATCATTGATGAAGGAATCGTCGAGCAGGCTGCTGAAAAGGGCAGTTATATCTTACCCAAGCTACAGCGTATAGCCCGAAAATATCCAGCTCTAAAAGAGGCCCGTGGAAAAGGGCTGTTGATCGGTCTGGAATTCACTGATGATCTAACCGGTTACAAAGTAGCCCGTGGCCTTTTCGAAAACGGGATACTGGTTGCCGGAACGCTGAATAATGCATCAACGATCAGGATCGAACCGGCCCTGACGATCAGTATCGAGGAGATCGATCAGGTGGTGGAGATGATTGAAAAGGTTACAAAAAAAGTATCTGATAATTAATTTGATGAAAGGAGTGGGTATTGCTTGAAAGCGCTGTTTTTTCATGCAGAAAAATGTATCGGCTGCAAGCTGTGTCATTTAGCCTGCAGCGCACAAAATGAAGAGGAATTTAATCCCCGTTTAGCTCGGCTGAAGATTACTTCCCGCTACAACCGTGATGGTCTGGTGGTAAAGGGACAAACCTGTGACCTTTGTCTAAGCTGTGTAGAAGCCTGTCCGGTAGATGCGATAATTCTCAAAAACGACCGTCTGTCGTTTGTTGAAGAACTCTGTACTGACTGCGGCCTATGTGTCGATATCTGCCCTCCGCAGGTAATTGTCAAGAAACCGAAGGGGATAGGGGTTTGTGTCCAGTGCCGTAGTTGTGCCAACTGGTGTCCAACAGAGGCGCTAACCTTCGAGGAGGTGAATAAATAATGGCCTATACCGGAAAAGTATTAAGAGTTAATCTGTCAACCGGAAAAGCTACAACCGAATCGTTGAATGAGCAGTGGGCAAATGATTATCTTGGCGGCAAAGGGCTGAGTATCAAATATCTCTACGAAGAACTGGAACCGGGTATTGATCCTCTATCTGAAGAAAATAAACTGATTTTGATGACCGGACCGATGACGGGTACGATTATACCCAACTCGGGGAAGCTCGCTATCGCCGCTAAATCACCGGCCACAGGCACAATTCTAGACTGTTCTATTGGCGGTCACATATCTGCCGAAATAAAATACTCCGGTTATGATGCTGTCATCATTGAAGGTAAATCTAAAATACCGGTTTATCTCTATATTGAAGACGATAAAGTTGAACTGCGCAGTGCCGCAGGGATCTGGGGTAAAGGCGCTCATGAAACAGAGCATATAATTGCCGATACTCTGGGAGATGTAGTTACCATGGCAATCGGACAGGCCGGAGAAAATCTTATCCCCATGGCCTGCATCAGTTCTGAACTATACCGGCAGGCCGGTCGCGGAGGTATTGGCGCCGTTATGGGCAGTAAAAACCTGAAAGCAATTTCTGTCAGGGGTACCAAGGGGATTAAAATACCCAATACCCGTAAATTTTCTGCTGCCATGAATAAAATAAAGCGTGAAGATACGATGACCGATGATAACATGTGGGCTTACAGTGACGGGACCCCCATGATTGTCGATTTAAGCCAGTCAACCGGGATCCTTCCTACCCGCAACTTTCAGGAAGGTACTTTTGACGATTATGAAGGTGTAAATTCCGAAGCAGTTAAAAGTTTCCTTAAAGCCAAAAAAGCCTGTTTCGCCTGCCCGTTGGCCTGCAGCAACTATGTCGTTAAAGGTAACACCCGGGTTGAGGGACCGGAATATGAAACACTTGCGCTTTGTGGATCCAACTGCGGAATAGGTGATCTGGAAGCAGTAATGGAATTTAATCGTCTTTGCGATGATCACTGTTTAGATACAATATCGGCCGGTAACGCTGTTGCCTTTGCCATGGAACTTACTGAAAAGAGCATCCATGACTTTGACATCAGGTTCGGCCAGGTGGAAAGATATTTGGAAATGCCCGGATTAATTGCCCGTAAAGAAGGCGTTGGCGCTGATCTGGCCATGGGAGTCAGGGCCATGGCAGAAAAGTATGGAGGCTCTGACTTTGCCATGCAGGTAAAAGGCCTTGAAATACCGGGTTACGAGCCGAGAGGATCATGGTCAATGGGGCTGGCTTACGGCACTGCCGACCGCGGAGCCTGTCACATGAGAGCCTGGCCGGCTGCTGTGGAAGCATTCGGAGATATTGATCCTTTTACCAGCGAAGGTAAGGCTAAACTGGTTATTGATCTGCAAGAAATTAATTCAGTTAAATTCTCAGCTATATTCTGTGATTTTTGGGCTCTCAGCACCGAGCGAATGGCTGAAATTCTGAGTTCACTTCTGAACAGGGAAATTTCTGCCGATGATCTGATCAAAATCGGAGAGCGGATTAATAACCTAGCCCGCCTTTTCAACGAAAGGGAAGGCTTCGTGCGTAAAGATGATTACCTGCCCGAGCGCATATATAAAGAAGAACTGACCACCGGTGCAACTGAAGGCAAACTTCTGCCGCGAGAGGAATACGAAAAAATGCTCTCTGAATATTACAAACTGCGCGGTTGGGAAGACAATGGCCGGATAAGCAAAGCCAAGAAAACAGAATTGAACCTTTAGAAAATGTAAGTAAGCAACAAAAGAGGAGGTGCAGAAAATGAAAGTTTTTCTCCAGTTAAAAGGCCCGCTGAAAAAATACGGGAATGATTCCGACACACTGGAACTAGAATTCGATAGAACGATACTAACAGTACGTGAAATTGCCGAACAACTGGGTATTCCCACCTCCTCAGTTTCTTTTATTCAGGTAAATGGAAGTAAATCTAGCCTGGACGAATCCCTTAAGGGAGGTGAGCTTATCGTCTTTAATCCCCGTGTTGCCGGAGGTTAATAGATACCTAAGTAATTTAGCATATTATTAATTAATAAGGAGGATTTACAACGTATGGAAGATAGTATCCTGCAAGTATTTTCAACAGCTAATTGGATCCTTCTATTCCTCGGAATCTACATGGTTGTTATTATCGGGCTCGGCGTTTTCTACAGTCGCAAAGTTCATGAAGCAGACGACCTTACCGTTGCCGGACGCCAGCTTAGCTTTATATTCATGGTCCCTTCGATTATTGCCACATGGATCTGTGCCGGGGCAATGATGGGAGCTGCCGGCTATGCATTTCTCTTCGGAATGCAGGGGGTTATTTTCGACCCCTGGGCACCAGCCCTTTGCATGGTCATTATCGGTATTTTCTTCGCTTACAGAATGCGTAAAGCCAAGTATACAACAGTTACAGATTTCTTTAACCATCGTTATAGCAAGTTCAGCGGCTTACTATATACTATCATTCAGATTCTCTCTGCCCTGGCCTGGCTGGGCGGGCAGTTGGTGGCTTTAGGAATTATTGTTTATCTCACCACCGGGTTCAGCATGCAAACTGCTGTAATTATCGCTACGGTGGCCATCATCATAGTAACCAGCTTCGGTGGCCTCTGGGCCCTGTCCCGGGTTGATGCCATCGGGTTTGTTCTGATCATTGTTGGTCTTCTGGTTCTCCTGCCTGCTGCTTTGGGTGAGGTTGGCGGACTTGGCGAGCTATTCCAAACCGCTGAAAACTGGGCTGAACTGCCAACCTGGTCGATGAAGATAGAAAGTGGCGAGGAGGGGTACCTCTGGTATACCGGCCTGTTTGCCGTCCTGCTATATATTTCGGCGTGGACTTCACTATCTCTGGGCGATGTTCCGAGCCAGGTATTGATGCAGCGAGCGTTGGCAGCTAAGAACGAGAAGACAGCTGTTGCCGGTTTTCTGACCAGCGGGGTGCTTTACCTGACTATCGGTATGATACCGGTTTTGATCGGAATTGCCGTATTTACGACAGGGATGCTCGAAGGGGTGCCTGTATCTGAAGCTGAAAATGTTTTGCCCTGGGCAGCCTATACGTTCCTGCCTCCCTGGGCTGGCGTACTCTTTATCGTATCCCTGGCAGCGGCCATTGTCAGCACTTCCGGAGACAATTCGCTGATTATTTCTACCCTGATCGGGCATAATATTTATCGCAATTTAAAACCTGAAGCCACTCCACAACAGGTACTGAAAGTAGTCAGGATTTGCATTCCAATTGTAACTCTTTTTGCTATGGCGATTGCCCTTTACTTTGAAACAGTCTACAAGTTGATCGTCCTTTCCGGTGGCATCCAGCTGGCTACCGTTTCCGGAGCCTATATAATCGGTTACTTCTGGAAGAAAGCGAATGTAGCAGGCGCCGTAAGTTCATTCTTTACCGGCCTTGTTTCCTGGATCATTGTCTACCTGGCAGTCCTGCCTGCAACCATGGAAGCAAATATGGATGTTTTGGTTGAGGGCGAGGTATATATGTCATGGGCTATGGATGATGCAATCTTCATTGCCCTGGTTCCGGCTTTTATCATCAGCTTCCTGACTTTAATAATTGTTTCACTGGCAACCCAGAAGAAATATCCTCCTAAACCGATGAGGACGCTTGACGGCGAAGACATGAGTAATATGCCAAAATTCTTCTGGTCCAAGTCTTCTTAAATACATGGTGTAAACAGGCGGCCGTTTAATGGCCGCCTTTGTTTATAAATAAACTCTGCGGAGGGATACCCTTGAAATTACTTATTATCGGCTCGGGAGGTGTGGGGCAATCGACAGCAATGATCATCAAACGGGCCGGAGAAGAAGGCTCCTGGGCAGAAAAAGTTGTCCTGGCTGATTATAAACTGCCCAGAGCTGAAGAGGTTGCCGCCATGTGTAGCGACTACCGGTTTGTCGCCGAAAAGGTTGATGCGGGTAATGCAGAAAGTATCAAAGAGCTGATTAAAAAACATCAGATTGATTTTGTGATGAATGCGGTTGAGCCGGTTTTCAACGAAAATATTTTCGACACATGCCTGGAATGCAATGTAGGCTATATAGACTGTGCAATGACTTTATCTAAAAAGCATCCGGAAAAACCTTACGAGTTGACCAACGTCAAGTTGGGTGACTACCAGTTTGCCAGGCATAAAGATTGGCAAAAAGCAGGTTTGATGGCTATAGTCGGTTCAGGAGTTGAACCCGGTATGGCCAATGTTTATGCCAAGTTTGCAGCCAAGCATCTTTTTGATACCATCGATGAAATAAACGTTCGGGATGGAGACAATTACGAAATACCCGGGTATGAGGGCGTAGCTTTCGGTTTTTCAATCTGGACTACTATAGAAGAGTGTCTCAATCCGCCTGTTATATGGGAAAAGGATCGCGGCTGGTACTGTACTGAAGTTTTTTCTGAACCGGAGATCTTCTCTTTTCCGGGTGGAATAGGCGACGTTGAAGTGATCAATATCGAGCATGAAGAGGTTATCCTCATCCCCAGAGAGATCGACTGTAACAGGGTTACCTTTAAGTTCGGGGTTCCCCGTGAAATGAGGGCATTGCTGCTCAATCTTCAGGACTGCGGAATGGATAGCGCCACCAGGAAAATCAAGGTTGGAGAAAGTGAAATAACTCCACGGGATTTTCTGGTTAAAGTTGTTCCGAACCCCCTTGAACTTGCACCAAAAATGATCGGTAAAGGTTGTGCCGGGACCTGGGTAACCGGGAAAAAAGACGGGATGAGAAGATCAGTTTACCTTTACCAGGTAGCAGACAACCAGGAGTGTTACAAGAAATACAGGACAAATTCTGTTGTAGCACAGACTGCATTCAGTCCGGTAATCATGCTCGAGTTGGCTGCCAAAGGAATTTGGGATTTGAAAGGGGTCCACGGGCCTGAATCCTTCGATCCGGATCCATATATAGCAAGGATGGCCAAATACGAATTTCCGGGAGGCCTCCTAGAAATGGACTCGGAATACAGCGAAAAACTTAATATGAAAAAATTGCTGGAAGCATAACCAGTTTTAAACCTTTAAGATCAGTCTTTAATTCTGTGATTTTAACGATTTAAAAAAGAGTGAGCCGGGACTTTGTTCAAAAAGCTCCGGCTCAATTAGTTAAAAGATCAATTTATGCTTATTGAAGACTACTCTTCTACCAATTCCATCGGCTCATCACAACAAACCAGGGTACCTACCCCATCTTCCAGAACCTTTACGACATTGGTGCATACCTGACACTTATATACCTCGCCAACTGCAGTAGCCATAACTTACATTACCTCCAGTTGAATATTTAGCAGCTGCAATCTCCACATCCGCTTTGCCCGCTGCCATCAGTAACAGAAAAACCGCCTCGTGGACCATCATGATAGTCGATCAATTTCCCACTGAGGAAATCAGAAATTCCGTTTTCAAAAACAAACTTAACTTCTTCTGTTTCATGAACTAGATCTTTTTCTTCCTGAACCGACTCATCCAGAGTCAGGCCGTACCTAGGTCCGCCTCAGCCAACACCGCTTATATAGATGCGAACATAGGCATCTTTCTTGCCTTCTTCGTTTAAAAACTCAACAAATTTTTCTTTTGCTTTATCCGTTACAGTGAACATGGATAAAACCTCCTCTATTCTGATATATTGAAAAGAGCCCTGATAACAGCAGCAGCTTCTTCACTTGCCACACTGTAAAATACTTCTGTTCCCCGCCGATCCCCCACTACAATACCAAGATCTCTAAGCCTTCCCAGGTGCTGAGATACTGTTGATTGCGACAACTGCATACAATTTTGCATGTTGGAAACATTGCATGTATCTCTGTGTAATAATTCCTTTACTATACAGAGTCGGACAGGATTGGAAAGTGCCTTCAATAAATTTGCCTTTTCTTTTATCAAAGACATTTCTGCTGTTATATCCATCAGGAGACCTCCTTTGCACATATTATGATTATATCATAATATTAGAATAAATCAACACTTATTCTTCATTTAAAGTAAATTCCCAGGCGCAGAAACTATCTTCGGGATGTTCATCCGGGGGGCAGTGCAGGCACCTGGTTTCAATCCGGGGATCAATGGTTTTTGCAAAACCGCTGTACTCAACAAGCCCCACCGGGCGGCAGGGAAATTCGGGGAGCTGTTTACGTCTCCGGGCTGATTGAACCCTGCAGTCCACCATTTTAAAAATAATTGTACTTTCATCCGGCTCAGAGATTTCCTGTATGTTTATAAACGCATAAAGTCTCAACTGAAGTGCTTTCTTCAAGGCAGACAAGCCCCCTCCCTTCCCAATCCCGAGAAAGGCCATAATTCTTTCAGCTTCAATTACCGTAAAACGTTCCCAGGCTCCAATATCCAGTCTGATAGCTTCATCCATACCATGAGCTTTTTCGACCTGCTGGAACCAAAGCCCATCATGAGCCAACCACCTCTTTGCAAAATCACTCAACAACTGCTCCAGTTCTTCACGACTAAACTTCTTCAGATCCACTGCGGTTCTCCTTATCATCAGATTTGTCGATTAATTAAGGTCGACTAATATACCTTCTTCCGGTTCGAGAGTTATCGAGCCGGCCCGGCCGATTTCTTTGCGATCAGGATCAGTGGAAATAATCAGTTGTTTTATTCCCTTACTCTTCGACAGAACAAATTCCTGCTTTCTGGAAGAAAAGTTAAGCGCTATCAGTAGGTTTTGCTTTTCATGTTTTCGAAGATAGGCATATATTTCCCCGGGAATACCTTCTGTTAAACTTTCATATCTGCCACCCAACAGGGCAGGCAAGCCTTTACGAAGCCAGATTAACTGTTTGAAGAAGTTAAGATGCGAATCAGGATCGCTTTCCTGGGCAGATACATTTAATGTGTCGGCTTCCGGACTGACCGGCAGCCATGGCTGTTGCTTGGAAAAACCACCGTTCGGTCCATTATCCCACAGCATTGGTGTCCGGCAGCCATCCCGCCCGCGATGAAAGGGAAACCATCTGACTCCGATGGGATCACGTAAATCTTCTCTGGGCAGTCTCACTTCTTTCATCGCAATTTCTTCACCGTAATAAATAAATGGCGAGCCCCTGAAGGTCATCAGCATCAACACCAGCATGCGGGCCCTTTTCCAGCCCTTTCCACCCCGATCATAACGGCTGGCTGTCCTAATTACATCATGATTGCTGAAAGCATAGGCGGGCCAGGCCTCTGGCGGAAGTGAAGCTTCCCATCGATCAACACACCTTTTAAATGCCCCGGCTGTCCACCGGCAGTGCAGTAATTCAAAATAAAAATTCATATGCAGTTCATCGTTACCTCTTCCGTAATACGAAACCAATTGACTGGGATCATCAGTGATTACCTCACCCACACTGGTTATACCGGAATATGAATTAAATACACTTCGAAAGCCTTTGAGCACCTCGTGAGTCTCCGGTTGGTGTTGGTTATATTTTCGTTTTTGCAGTTCCGGCAGCGACAACAGTTTCATGATGTTTGACATCAAAAGACGATCACTCAAAGGAACACTCGTTTTAGAGCGCTCGCAGGCATAAAATGGAGGATTGTTCCGGAAATACTTGTCCTTGCAATAGATATGGGGCACATCAAGCCTGAATCCGTCAACACCACGGTCAAGCCAAAATCTTATAACATCGGCTATAGCTTCGCGAACCTCCGGGTTATCCCAGTTCAGATCTGGCTGTTCCTTTAAAAATGAATGCAGGTAATATTGTCCTGTTTCTTCATCGAAGGTCCAGGCCGGTCCGAAAAAATTGTTACGCCAGTTATTCGGCACCCTGTTACCGGGGCCTCGGCCATCTTTCCATATATACCATTGCCTTTTTGGATTGCTCCTGGAAGAACGGGATTCTACAAACCAGGGGTGTAGATGTGATGTGTGGTTGACAACCAGGTCCAGCAAAATTCTGATCCCTCTTCTATGTGCCTCATAAAGAAGCAGGTCGAAATCCTGCAGGGTCCCATATCGCGGATCAATGTCACGGTAATCGGCAACATCGTAACCGTAATCAAAATCAGGGCTGGTAAAAAAAGGGCTGAACCATATAGCATCGATACCCAGTGAATTCGGAGTACCGTCATTCAGATAATCAAGCCTGGAGATAATCCCCTGAAGATCTCCAATACCATCGTTGTTGCTATCCTGGAAACTGCGGGGATAGATCTGGTAAAAAACTGCCCTCTTCCACCAATCTTCTTCGTATACTGCTGTGTTATTTACTACTTTTTTAATGTTCAGTTCCTCCTTTTAGCCTATCCTATGTTTTCCAGGGTCGGAATCGGTTCGAGAGCATTCCAGTCTTTCTTGCGATAGCGTATATAGAGCAATAGAGCGCTGACGGCAAATTGGATGGCTGTTATCCACCAGATATAATAGATCTCCAGATTAAAAATGAATACAACGGCGTAGATCAAGGGCAGCCGGATAAATAGATTAGTATAGAGGCCAATTTTAAATGGCCCTTTTGTGTCACCGGTTCCTTTCAGCGCTCCCGAAAAAACCATGGTTAAAGCAATAAATGGTTGCTCAACAGCTGCTATCTGCAGACAAAGCACCCCAAGGCGCAATACTTCAGGATCGGGTGGATCAAAGAGGCTCATCACCAGGTAAGGGAAAAAGAAGAAAATCAAGCCGAAAAGGCTCATCAAAATTGTCCCCAAAGCTACTGCCCAGTAGCCGGTCTCCCTGGCCTGTTTTATAAATCCGGCTCCCAATCGCTGACCAACCAGGGTTGTTGCCGCTATGGCGAAGGCATGTCCGGGCATAAAAGAAAAAGCCTCGGCAGCAATAGCCGCTGCATTGGCCGCAAAGGCGACGGGTCCGAGAAAAATGATCCAGCTTGCCGAAAGCATCCTACTGCCGCTGTGGGTCAATTCCTCGGCACCGGCAGGAATACTGAGTTTAAGGACCTGCTTTAACGCATCCAAGTCCCATGGGAATAATGAGCGCAGCGAAAAAGGTAGTATTCCTTTATGAAAAAGCAGATATCCCAGTGACAGGGCAAGTCCGATAAGCTGAGCCGAACCGGTTGCCAGAGCCGCTCCCTTAACTCCCAGAGCCGGAAATCCAAAGTTGCCGAAAATCAGCAGATAGTCACCAATCACGTTATATAAGTTAAATATGAGGGCGATAATCATCGGAACCCGGGTATTCCCTATACCCCTGATTATTCCACTGGCCACGACAAGCGGCAGCAGGGCATACCCACCGCTTGTCAGGGCATAATAAAAATATTCCTTCGCCAGCCCAACCGTTACAGGATCCTGGATAACCCAACCGAAAAAGGCATTGTAAAAGAGTAGACTGATCACGGTAAAGATTGCGGTTATCAGCAGGCTTACCGACAGCGCCTGCCCACCGACAAGAGCAGCACGGTTCATATCGTTTGCCCCTGTGTAACGGGCAACCAGGGCATTGGCGCCGATACCGAGAGCGCCTAAAACCATTAAAGAGTTGAAAAGAACTATGGCGCCATACTCGACGGCAGTTGCTTCATGAGCACCAAGACGCATAACCATGGCAGTATCAAAAATCCAGACAAAGGTATGCAGCCCCATTTCGATAATAACCGGCCAGGCCAGGATAAGGATACTGGCAACCGGCTTGAAGTTACTACTTCCTCCGACCAGCGCCGGTTCATTTAAATATGTATTCTTTTTATCGGACATTTTTTGCCTTTCCTCATGCTTGTTCCAACCAAAACTGATACTGCCAAATGTACAGATAAATCGAGAAGGATTCTCAGATCCTTCCCGTTGGGCACTCTTTCAGATGAACAATATTTAATCAGTGCAACACTACCTTACAGATTGCCAGAGAATTGCTCCATCCGAAAAACTGTATGATAATTTTTCTTCAGCATGCAAAAAGGAGAGATAAGATTTCAATGTGCTGCCCACCAGGACATGCTGGGCAGGATTCATATCCAGGTTATATTTTTTACAGAGTTCAGCCATAATTTGATCGACCCTGGAAGGTTTTTCACAGCAATCAAGAATCAGGTTGAGAATTTCATCTATTTTTTTCCTGTTGATCCCGATCAGCGCATCAAGAGAGTCCATTACTCTACCGTGGCCGGGAACAAACAGGTCAGCTCTGATGGTCGTTAGCCTCTCAAGAGTATCAAATTGGGCCTGCAGGTCAAAAAGGAAGAAAAAGTGATATTTATTGATTATATTCTCCGGGAAAAGACTATCTGCAATAAAAAAAACATTATCAGGAGTTAATATCCCGATCATATCAAAAAAATGCCCCGGGAGGGGAATTGCTTCAAGCCCTGTATCAAGAATTTTCCCTGCTGCAGCGATGACCGAAGTAACTTTTGAAGACCTGGCTCTTAAGAATTTATTATCAAGCGCTTTATAGGGAAACCCACCATAAAGCATGGAAATTTCCAGAATCGGATCGTTGATAAAAGCTGATTCGATCCTTGTTGCAGCAATCTGGCAACCTGTTTTTTCCTGGAGAAAGTTGTTACCCCCGATATGATCGGCATTTGAGTGGGTGTTAACAATCATCTCCAACGGCCAGCCTGCTTCCTCAAACAAACGTAAGATCTGCCTGCCCGCTTCCTTGTCATTTCCACTGTCGATCAGAATAGCAGAATTGCCATTGATGTAAACGCCAACGTTTGTGGGTGATGGAATATAGTAGGTATTTCCGGCCAACCGGACCAGGGACAATTTTGCCATTATTGACCTCTGAACGGACTTTAATGTAACTGTCTTACAAATTGTTCTTCAGCATAGCTTTTTACATTTTATCATTGTTTTTTTAACCATACAAGCTACCTGTTTTCTTTATATGCACCCTGCCCGTTACCGACCACAGCAACAAATTCAGGGATAATCATAAAATTAATTTTGGTACCGATTCTGACATCTTCTTCCGGATGTATATGAGCCATTAAATGATGGACCTGTCCAGAAGATTCAACTGAAATAACAGCATCATAGGCATCCCCGGTATAAGCCAACTCTATTATTGTGCCAGAAAGCGAACCATTGTCAGACATTTCAAGTCCGTCCGGCCTGATTGATAGACAAACCTTTTCACCGGGCAGGTGGCCATGAGTATGTAAACAGGGAAACTTCCCGATATCAGTCTGAACGGAGCAGGCATCATCGGCCATTATTCCTTCCAGCAGGTTGCTTCTTCCAACAAATGTAGCCACAAAAGTATTTTCCGGGTACTGGTAAATTTCTTTCGGAGTTCCAACCTGCTGGATCTCTCCATCTTTAATTACCACTATCTGATCAGAGATGGCCAGGGCATCTTTTTGGTCATGAGAAACAAATACGGCTGTAGTCCCGGTCTTTTTTAATATAGATTTTAGTTCAAGGCGCATTTGATCTTTTAGTTCTGCATCAAGGTTGCTGAATGGCTCATCAAGGAGTATCACTGCCGGCTTTCGGGCCAGGGCTCTGGCCAGGGCTACCCTCTGCTGCTGGCCTCCCGATAGTTCGTGTGGGTAACGGCTTTCATAACCACGAAGCGACACAAGTGATAATACTTCCTGAACTCTTTGATGTTTATCTTTCTCCCTGTAACCGAAAGCCACATTGTCAAATACTTTTAAATGGGGAAAAAGCGCATAATCCTGAAATACCATCCCTACACCGCGATTTTCCGGAGCAACCCAGTTATTATCTCCGGCGACCTGATTGCCAGAAATGAAAACGGACCCCTTCTCCGGCTTCTCAAAACCAGCAATAATTCTTAACAGGGTGGTTTTTCCACACCCGCTGGGACCCAGCAGAGTTATAATCGAACCCTCTTCCACATTCAGGGAAAAATCTTTTACAGCAGGTTCCGGGCAACCGGGATATGTTTTAGTAACATTTTTAAGTTCAATAACAAGTGTCATATTAGATCACCTCAATATCGGCTTAGCATTAACTTGAGAGGAATAACGGAAACGAGAACAACCAGGAGAGCTGCCGGTGCAGCCATGTGATAAACTGCATCGCTCGCCTCAACCCAGACCCTGACAGCCAGTGTATCAAATCCGGGAGGTCGAAGAAGCAGGGTTGCCGGAAGTTCTTTTATGGCGCTGACGAATACAAGTGCTCCTCCCGCCATGAGTCCGGGCGAAAGCAGGGGCAAGATAACTTTAAATAAAACCTTGAGCGGACGATAACCCAGGTTTCGGGCTGCTTCATCGATCCTGGGGGAAATCATGCTCAGTGATGCATTCCCATATTGAATTGCCTGAGGCAGAAAGCGCACCAGGTAAGCGATGGAGATCAGGTAAAATGTATTGTACAGCCAGGGGATATAGGTATTAAAAATAAAGATAAGCCCCAGGGCAACAATTACTCCAGGCAGGGAATATCCCGCTGAACTGATTTTATTAAGTAACTCAGACGGTACTGACGGATGACGGGATTTTAGATAAACCAGTGGAAGGGCAAGAGCCATGCTCAACAGGGCAGCAATCCCGGCCACCTTAATGCTGTTCAGGGTATACCCGAAAAAATTGCTGTCCAGCGCACCGAGAGCAATTCCGTATCCCGACCAGTAGATGAGAACTCCCACCGGAATTATCACCGAAAGCAGAAATATCAAGAAGACCCAGATCATAGCCGGCACTTTCCACTTAGCCAATCTGATCAAGTCGGGCTGTTGGAAAGTACCACAAGTCTGGTAATATTTTTGATTTTTTCTGTAGATCGATTCCAACCATAGAAACCCCAGGGTTAATATGATTAATATAACGCTTAGCACTGTTGCCGACAGGCGATCAAAGCTTTCCATCTGGTAATAGATTGCCGATGTAAAAGTGTTATAGCGCATTATCGCAATTACACCAAATTCAGATAATACGCAAAGCGCGGTTAAAATTGCACCGGCACCGATGGCCGGCCGTAAAAAGGGTAAATTAACCTTCCGGAAAATTTCCCATGAACCGAGCCCGAGAGAACGTGCTGTATCTTCATAGCTGCGGTTCATCCTCTTTAACGCTGCACCTGAAATAAGAAAGACGTAAGGAAATTTAAAAAGGGTCATAACCAGTAAAACGCCCCAAAAAGAGTAAATATTAAAGGGTAACTCACCAGCAAGATCTTGTATCCAACCGTTAGGCCCGAAAACCATAATGTATGAGACTGCTCCTACATAAGGCGGCAGCATTAGTGGCAGGGCGAGCAACCACTGCCAGATATTCCGACCAGGCAGATCACAACGGTAAACCAACCAGGCCAGGGATACACCAAGCAGAATTGCCAGAAAAGTAGTCGCCAGGGTAATCTGTAAAGTATTCTGCAGTAATTGTGGGATCCGTGAATCGATCAGCCGCGCCCACCGATCAGTCCCGGCCATGACAGCCCGCCAGATTACAATCACGACCGGCATCGCCATCAATAGAGCAGTTAGTAATCCTGAAAGGACCAGCAGAGGATCAGGCTTATTATTTTTCCAAAGTCTTTCCCACATTATAGATAATTCTCCTTCAACCAACCGAAAAGAGTTATAGCTTATCTTAATTCGATATCAAGCCCGGCCCGTTCGATCAGTTCCTTTGTATCAAGAAAATATTCGCCCAGCATGCTTAAATGCATTTCCTGAACCCGGTATTCAGAAATGACAGCCGCCTCATCAATTGCTTCGATGGTCGGATTGATCGGCACCTCCAAAGATGCATAGGAGAACTCACGCTGGTTCTCGGGCAGGAGAAGCCAGTTAATAAAAGTTTTGGCGTTATCCGGATTGGGTGATCCTTTGATAAAAGCGATGCCGGCGCCATTTATCACCGCTCCCATTTCTCCTTCAGCCTGATCGGGATAGATTGCTCCCACATTGTTATTGGTCGGTTCTCTCAACTGCTGGTGGTAATAGTAATTGTTAACCAAGCCGAACCTGAATTCACCTGCTCCGACTGCACGCCTGATATCGCCATGGCCTTCCATTATGGCCCCGGCATTTTCTTTAACCTGTGAGATCCATTGTGCCGTCAGCTCATCACCCCATTCATAACGGAGGGCGGAGATATGGGCGATCATTCCTGAATTGCCTCCCCTGGTGATAGCAAACTGACCTTTCCACTGCTCGTCGGTAAGCTCCCAAACTGTTTTCGGCATTTCTTCTTCGGAAATCAGATCTTTGTTATATATGAAAACTCTTGTTCTTGCCGATAAGGCAAACCAGGAATTATCTATAGCTCGGTACCTTTGATCAATCGTATCGATTCCGTCCGGCTCAAACTCCTGCAGCAGTCCTTCCATACGCAGATATTCCAAAGCCCCGATATCATTTGAAATAAAAATATCAGCCCTGGGGTTACCAGCCTCTTCAACTATCCTGCTTACTACACCACCGCCGGCGTGCAGAGCCAGAACCTTGATTCCTGTTTCTGCTTCAAATTTCTCAAGAAGCGGGTTAACAAAATTTTCGTTGCGGGATGAATAGATAACCAGTTCGCCTGCAGCATCTTCATTGATGCTATCTCTGCCGCAGCCAACCAGGGTGAACATTATAACACTTAATATTAGAAGCGCCAGGGAAAACTTGAATTTCATCGCTTGTAATACCCTCCTAATTGTTAGTAATTACTAACTTTATATATAAAAAATAGAAACACCTGAATTGAGCATGCATCGTTTGATATTAAGCCTATCACTTTAGTAGTCTATTGTCAAGCATAAACACATCTTTTACTAATAACCGCTATTATTTAATTTACCAGATGAATAATGTAACGGATCAAACTGTAAATTCCCAGGACTGCTCCCAGCAGTAGATAGATCATAATTCAGGGTGATATCCTTCTATACCATGGGGCTTTTAACATTTTCATTAGGATGCTCTCTTTTCACTGTTTATGTAAAAATGGACTAGCTCATTAACTCTTTACAATTATAATATACCATCATCCATAATTTTCATATACTTTTGATTATATTACTACTATATCTATAGACATACTTGACTATTCGTTTTGCAAATATTACACTATAGTAAAGCATGTAGGAAAGTAGGAACCAAATCATGTATGCGCGAGTTGGCAAAATACCGGGAAATCATGTGAAACAGGTCCTCGAACTCCTTAATGAAGTTGAAAAAGAAGAACTCAAGGAAATGAAGGGCGTTTACGTATTAGTAGATGAAAAAAAAGAAAAGCTGATGACCATCACCCTCTGGGAATCAAAAGAAGATTTGAAAGCTTCTCTGCCGGCAGCTAAAGAAGTATTTAAAGAAGTAGAAAAAATAACCGGATGGCCTGTTGAAGTGGAACATTTTGAAGTTGCTCTTCAGCAATAACTCTAAATGTATCGTCATCTAAATTACCGGGCTAACCAAAATGTAATTACTTTTGGTTAGCCCGGTAATCTGTACAGAATAATTGCATTAAAGCCTTTCTGTTCATCAATGTAAAAGCATAACAGGAATAATTTTTTACCCTTTTTTCAATGGTATATTGTTGTCAAGTAAAATTTCTCCTACGATGGAAGCAGCGGTTCCTACAACATTCGTGCACTTGTCATCATATGCCCCCGCCTGGATAAATTGCTCTTTTTCTTCAGGATCTGCGGTATTGAATGAGCGCCCCATAATTTTAGTCTGAACCTGCCCACATGTGAAGCCGCCAAATTTCTGGAAAAATCGATCTTTGTAGATATTAACAATCTCTTTTGCCTTATCCATCGCATCAGGGTTTTCAAAATCCTTTTTCTCTCTGCCAAAAAAATAGTTAAGAATCAAAACCCCTCCGTTAAAAGCTCCGCAATAACCGTTTGTGACCGATGCAATCCCACCGGCATAAGCTGAGGCAGATTTAAAGATCAGATCATCTACATCAAAAAATTCCTGGATTGCGGCTACCGTACACTGCCCACATCCATGATTATTCCTTTCAAACATGAAGCCTTTTTGATATAAACCCTCGAGAACCTCTTCTTTTGTACCCATTTCCACTATACACCTCATTTCGGCTTAAGTAAGACTGTAAGCTGGGGTCAGGTCTTGAATTATCACTTTTTAGGCCTGACCCCGTTACTCTTATACTGTTATAACCTTTGTTCCTGATTTTAATTCATCGGTTAAAATCGATCCGATATAAAGCACTTCAATATCCATGGCACTTAATCTTTCACTCACTTGATACTTATCAGCACAGGCCTTACACGCCCTTACATTAACTCCTGCATTTTTTAATTCTTTCAGTTCTTCCTGTATATTCTTATTTTCTGAAGCAACCTTTGCCGAAGGGCCCCATATTATTAATTCAACCTCGTTCCACCAGCCTTTTAATTTTGAATTTCTAGCGTACATAAATGCCATATTAATCGCAGCTTCTTCGTCCCGAGAAATCCATAAAACAACTAATTTGTCCTTCATATCATCAAACCCCTTAAAATTTAAGTTATAAAATATAAGCACGGGATATCAATTGTGAATTGGCAAGAATGGGGTCGGATCTTGAATAATTGACCCCGTCAAGATTTGGCGGGAGTAGATGGGAATCGAACCCACCGCAGGGGGCTGCCCTGCCACTGGATTTGAAGTCCAGGAACGCCACCAGGCCGCTAACTACTCCCATAAATATAAACCCCTGAAAAAGGAGTTTCCAGGAAATATTCTACCAGTTAAGATGCCATAAAGCAACATAACCGGCTCATTTCATTAAAGATGATAATGGGGTTAATCGCAGTACGCAAGGAAGAAAATGAATCCAGTAATTCTTGTTAAACAATTTTTAAAAATATATCGGCCAATACGGGATCAAACTGGCTGCCTGCATAGAGTCTGATTTCGGCCAGCGCTTCATCCCTGGTCATCGCTTTCCGGTAAGGCCGGTCATTTGTCATAGCATCATAAGAATCTACAATTGATAGAATCCGGCATTCAATCGGAATTTCTTCACCCTGCAGACCCAGTGGATATCCACTACCATCAAATCTTTCGTGATGGCGAAGGATCAGATCTGCTATATGAGCCAATTCGGGTGATGACTGGGCAATCCGGTAACCTTTTTCAGGGTGCTGCCGCATAATTTCCCATTCTTCCTCTGTCAGTCCACCTTTTTTAAATAAAATCTGGTCAGGGATTCCCACTTTCCCTAGATCATGTACCTGGGAAAGCATGGAAAGAGCAGCTTGGGCTTGCTGGTCCAAACCCACCTCTTCTGCCATTTTCCTGCATAGCTCCTGTATTCTTTCGGCATGCCCGCTTGCGATATAATCCCGTTCTGAAAGTGCAGCCAATAATGCATTCACTACCTGGCTGCGGGCGCTTTCCGCACGATTCTGTTTTTCAAAACGCATTTTGCTTATGGCTTCTTTAATGCAGTCGTCGAGTTTTTCGGATTGGTCATGACAGATTGAACAACCGATTGAAACGCTGATCGGTATCCTTCCGTGCTCTTTATTGAGTTCGTTTATTTCATGGGTGATCTGGGCAACAATCTTTTCACACCTGTTAGTATCTGAACGCAGTAACAGAGTGATAAATTCATCACCACCAACCCTGGCCAATATGTCGCTTTTTCTGAGTGGTTTTTTCAATAAATTTGCGCAGGTTTTCAAAATCATATCGCCTTCCTTCTGGCCAAAGGTTTCATTTATAAGCATCAATCCGTCCAGGTCTGCGGAAATTACAGCAACCGGGTACTCGTTACCCCCATCAAGCTTGGCAAGCTCATTTTCAAAATATACCCTATTATATAGACCGGTTAATTGATCGTGTAGGGTAAGGTACTCGAGCTGCTTCTGGTACTGACGGTGCTGATTTCTCACATCGGCTTCACGTAATTCGCGTTCAATAGCAGGAACCAGGCGGGAGAGGTTACTCTTCATAATATAGTCATGAGCTCCGCCCTTCATGGCATTTACAGCAATTTCCTCACCGATCGTTCCAGAAACAATAATAAAAGGCAAATCTCTTCCACTTTCTTTTAAAACTTTCAGGGCTCCAGGCGCACTGAACCTGGGCATGGCGTGATCGGAGATGATCAACTGCCACTGAGGATCATCCAGGGCTGCACGCAAAGCTTCTTCTGTTTCAACACATCTATAGATAGGCTCAAAACCACCTTTTTTAAGTGCTCGCAGGATCAATAGCAGATCATCTTCTGAATCCTCAACGATGATTACTCGCAGTATTGACAAACTGTATCAACTCCTTCAAACGACTTTGGGGAGGCTGTATATGATAGAATATTAATTTAAAATAATTCTCCCAAAAATAAAATAATTCCTTTAATACATTTTTTGATTTTATGAATCGGGAATAAAATAATCTTACAAATGATTAAAGCGAAAGGGTAATTAACCTCTTTTTCATTGTGAGCTCGCTGAAGCCAAACCTTTTTTTAATCCACTGAAAAGCTTCGCGATGATAGAAGAATACATGAGTGGGGTCATTTTTATAATACCACTTTTCAAATTCAAATTCATCGTCGTAGAGTTCGGTCATGCAAAATAGCGAACCCCCGGGCAACAGAAGTGAACGCATCAGTCTGAATTCATTTTGTGGGGAATGAAAATGTTCGATCACTTCCGAACAGATTATATAATTATATCGTGCTTCTAAAACCGAATGATCAGGCCAGTAGAAAGGATCATACAACAGGGTTTGATATCCCCTCTCCTTAAGCAGATATGATGCAACCGGTCCTGAACCTGCGCCGTAATCGAGCCCGCTGTCTTCCGGATAATATTTATTGATTACAGCACGAACCAATGGTTGGACAAAAAGCCTGTAACCTGGGTCAGAAACATCATTATTATGTTGATCGTATCTTTCTTTTTCTTCAGCCGGTGAAAGATAGTTTTCAGGTGATAGCATCACAGATTGGCAACCACTGCATTTCAAGTAATCTCTACCCCTGTGAGTAGAAAAATATAAGGCCGGGGCATGGCATAAAAAACAGCTAAGTTTTTCCATGGCGAGAATCACCTGTTCGAATTATTATTCTTATCATAGCCTCTATAGGACTTGACTGCAAATTCTCTTTGTTATAAAATGCACATGTAAGCAAACCGAATAAGCAGTTCCTTCGAACCATTTTCTCTAAAGCGCTTCGCTCAGGCCACGAGAAATGGCCGGCAGGGTATGGCTGGAAACGGCTGTGCCTCCCATTGTGGAAAGAAGGTTCACTCATATTTAGTGAGTATAATCGCATTTCCAAAGTGGGGAAATGCGGTTTTTTTGTACGGAAGGAGGTGTAAAAATTAATGAAACTATCAGCAAGAAATCAATTGAAAGGTAAAATTACTCAGGTTAAGGAAGGTCCGGTTTCGACAGAAGTCACCATTGAAATTAACGGCATTAATATTGTATCCAGCATTACAACCGGTTCGGCAAAAACAATGGACTTAAAAGTCGGTGATGAGGCTTATGCAATTATCAAAGCCAGTTCGGTAATGGTGGGTAAGTAATATTTTGAATATAACTAAATATTTACCTTCGATCCATCAAGCCTAAAGTGTTTATATGATCACCATGGCTAGTGGACGTTAGGGTACAGTTGGAAACAACGGTGCCTCCCAGTGCGGAAAGAAGGTTTGATCATGCTTTTATGTCAGGCCGCATTCTTCGGGAGGAGAATGCTTTTTTAATTTAAGACCATTGAATGATAGAGCATGTTCACAACCTTTATTACAAAATATACAACCCGGAAAGGAGGCAGTATAACAAATAACCGCTGCAGACCGGTGAAAGGGTAATATAAATTAATTCTTGTCCTACAATAAAAGTAATAGCAAATCAAATTCAGGAGGAAAAAACATGCTTTACCGAAAAAATTCATTACTACTATTCTTTGTTTTATTTTCATTGGTATTTGGTCTCTTGATGTTTACAGCCGGTTGTGCCCAGGATACAACCCCGGAAGCAGAACCCGAAGAAGAACCGGAAGAAGTCCCGGAGGAGACCCCGGAGGAAGTTGAAATCATCGACACCATAATCCTGGCAACCACCACAAGCACCTACGACTCGGGCCTGCTTGATTTTCTGAATCCTATTTTTACTGAACAAACCGGTATTGAAGTACAGGTCGTTTCCCAGGGAACCGGTGCAGCATTGGAAACGGGAGCACGCGGAGATGCAGATGTTTTACTGGTTCATGACCGGGTTTCGGAACTGAGGCTTGTCGACGAAGGTGCATTTGTTGACCGTTACGATGTTATGTACAATGATTTTATTTTTGTCGGCCCCGATGATGATCCCGCAGGGATCAAAGCTGTGAGCACTGCTGTTGAAGCATTTAATTTAATAGAAGATAGCGGTAACACCTTTGTTTCACGAGGTGATGATTCGGGAACTAACAGAATGGAATTACGACTCTGGGATAGCGCAGGTATTGATCCAACCGGTGAAAGCTGGTATTTATCCATCGGGCAAGGTATGGGTGATACCCTGAACGTTGCCAATGAATCACTCGGGTATACCCTGACTGACCGCGGCACCTATGTAGCCATGAAAGATACTCTGGATCTGGTGATCGTGCTGGAAGGCGACCCGGTCCTCTTTAACCAATATGGTGTTATGGCTGTTAATCCGGAGTTGCATTCACATGCCAAGTATGAATACGCAATGATGTATATTGAGTTCTTGATGTCAGATGAAGGTCAAAACCTGATCAATTCTTACCAGGTAAATGGAGAAACCCTCTTTTTCCCGGGTTATGGCCTTGAATAAGTGCAGTTGAAGCATGTCCCCTTTTTAAGATTTGGAAATAACTTGATATTGAGCATTACATCCAAATTATTTGTCTGGAATTAACAATGTGTTGATCATTATCAAGTTATTCTTGCGGAGGTGTATTTTTGTCACGTTTATTTGAGGGTATTATCGAAGCCTTTCGTTTAATTATCGCTTTTGATCCTGAATTACTGCAGATTGTCCTCTTATCGCTCAGGGTATCCGGAACAGCTATTATCATTTCATCATTAATTAGTATACCCCTCGGCGCCATACTGGGTTTAAAACCTGAGAAGAAAACCCGGTTACTGAATAAAGTAATATTTACTTTTATGGGAATGCCTCCGGTTGTGGCTGGTTTGATCATTTACTTAATTCTTTCCCGACAGGGACCGCTTGGCGTACTTGGAATTCTTTACACTCCTGCAGCAATGATCATAGCCCAGGTATTTTTATCATCGCCAATCATTACAGGCTTAACCATGGTCGGCATCCGGGCTAAAGGCAGTGAAATAGAAGAAGTCGCCCGATCCCTCGGGGCCAGTTCTTCCATGGCCATTCGGACCGTCATAAAAGAATCTCGGTACGCTTTGCTTGGAGCAATCATCACCGGATTTGGTAGAATCGTGGCCGAAGTGGGAGCGGTAATGATTGTTGGCGGTAATATTGCCGGTCATACCAGGGTTATGACAACCGCCATAACCCTGGAAACACGCAAAGGGAATTTCGAACTGGCCATCGGACTCGGTATCATTCTTCTGCTACTCTCCTTTATTGTCAATTCTTTACTCTATACAATTCAGAAGGGGGGCAAAAACAATTAATCCCGATAATAATTTATTTGAATTAGCCAATATAATAAAAAAATACGATAAAGAAGTATTGAGTATTAATAATCTCACAATTCAGAAGGGTAAAATTTATGGAATTATTGGTCCCAGCGGAGCCGGAAAAAGCACCCTTCTACGGATAATCAACCTGCTCACCATGCCGGATCAGGGAAGCATCCTTTATAAAGGCAGCCCCTTGCCTTCAAATGGTCAGGATCGTCTCACTATACAGCGTAAAATGTCAATGGTTTTTCAAAAAACTTTACTCTTCAAAGATAGTGTTTATAATAACGTGTCATATGGATTAAAAGCGAGAAACTACCCGCATAAAGAAATTCATGAACGAGTTACTACTCTACTGGACCAGGTTGGTTTACAAGAACTGGCCAGAAGAAGAGCCGACACTTTATCAGGGGGAGAAGCACAAAGAGTTGCAGTTGCCAGGGCTATAGCATTTGAGCCCGAACTATTATTACTGGATGAAGCGACAGCTAACCTTGACCCTATTAATGTTGAACTTATTGAAAAATTAATCTGTAAGTTAAATTTGTCTAAATCAATTACTGTCATGATGGTAACCCATAATATTTTCCAGGCCAAAAGGATTGCCAATCATGTGATATTCATCAATCAGGGTAAAATTATAGAAACAGGTAAAACAGAAGATATATTTAAAACTCCGAAAACAGAACAAACAAAAGCTTTCGTTGAAGGTCGTATGATTTACTAAATTGATAAGGGTACAACATGCAAATCGGAGCATATGAATTTAATTTAAGAGAACTATCAGGGGCTATGGGAGATTTTGGAACATTAATACCTCTCGCCATAGGTTATATTGTAGTATGTGGTTTAAACCCTTCAGGTTTACTGGTAACTATAGGTCTGGCCAATATCATTACAGGGCTGATATATAAATTGCCCATGCCAATCGAACCGATGAAAGTTTTGGCAGTTGTCGCCATAGCCCAGGGTTGGACTCCATCAATGGTCTATGCTTCAGGCTTTGGGATGGGAATTGTCTGGATTATTTTTGCACTAACAGGGTTAATGAAGCATATAGCCCGGTTTACTCCGAAATCTGTAATACGCGGGATTCAGGTTGCTCTCGGAGGATTACTGGCAATTGAAGCGCTAAAAATGGTCTCTGATTTTTGGTTGCTCGGCATCATATCGGTTATAGTTATACTACTGCTTCGTAATAATCGTTACATGCCGGCAGCTGTTACTCTGGTGGTTTTAGGTATAGCAATCATGTACTTCAGGGGAGACTTAACTGATTTGAGCGGCCTGGAATATTCACTGCCCTCCATGACTTTCTTTAAGCCTATTGAAGTCTGGGAAACCATGCTTTTAGCTGGATTTGCTCAAATACCGCTGACAGCAACCAACGCTGTGATATCAACATCATCTTTGATAAACTCATACTTTCCTGGCCGGTCAGTTGGCGAAGGACGTTTATCTTTGAATATGGGATTAATGAATATTCTATTTCCTTTTTTAGGCGGCATGCCTTTATGTCATGGAGCCGGTGGTTTGGCTGGCCAATATTACTTCGGAGCCCGAACCGGAGGAGCAAATATTATTGAAGGCATGATCGAAATTGCTATGGGTATTTTACTGGCCACTTCAATCGCCGGCCTTTTTGCACTATTCCCCATGGCAATTATCGGTGCAATGATGTTTATGGTTGGTATAGAACTGATTAAATTTTCAAGAGATGTTTCGTTAAACTGGAATATGATTGTCCTGGCTGTAACTGTTTTAGTTTCAGTTTTAACCAACATGGCATTTGGATTTCTTGCCGGTTTAGCTGTTTATTACATGATTACATTTTATATTAGCCGAACAATGAAAAAGCAGGCCAACGATGATACAGTTGAACTGAAAAAAAATAAACCGGTTGAGTAGATCCAACCGGTTATATATAAATTTTTGAGGCTTAAATCCACCTCTTGGCGGGGCGCTCCCCCGCCCTTCTTTTTGAGATTACTCTTTCCAGGCTATAAAACGTGCCCAGCATGAAGCAAGTTCCATTCCTCGCTGGAGGAAACAGCCGAGGAAGTAACGGCCACCTTCCAGATCATTTAGATCCTTGCCCAGGTTTTCGGCATGGACAACACCATGCGGGAAGAGATTGAGGTGCATATCCTGGTAGTACTTGTCCAGCGGGTACATTTCATCCCAGTCCTTACCGTACTTCTCTTTCAGTTTCCGGTTTGCTTCTTCAAAGGTCTTCGGATGGAAGATACGCTGGATCGTATTCATCGGGTGTTCCATGGCCACACAGTCAATGCCGAGCCACTTGATCTTCTTCTTCATGCACCATTCAGCGAAGTCCGGCGAAGGACCTGGATGGCGGATCATGTACCTGAATTCATCCGAATCAGGGCTAGCCCAGCCATATTTCCCATATCCGGTCTTGACGATAAGGATGTCTCCTTCTTCTACATCAACTACCGATTCGATCATCTCGGGGCTGTATACACTGGTATCGCTGACCATTTCTGATATATCGGCAATAGCGGCAGGGCCGATCCAGTATTCAAAGGGGGTCTGACCAATCGTTTTTCCGTTAATGTAGAAGTGAGGTTCACCATCCATGTGGGTTGCAATGTGGAAGCTGCACTTACAGTGGGCATTATTACGACCTAAGCCGAAATACTGCCCGCCTACACGCTTGGTGTAATGAGCAATAAGTGGGATATAGTTTGCCCACTGTGGTGTCTGCACACTGAAGGGTACTGAGAGATCATAAAGTTTTGCTTTATTCATCGCTGCAAAAAACTCATCTTCGCTTACTCCATCAGGAGCCTTAGCCGCGGCAACCCTTGACCAGGCTGATTCCACTTCTACGAAAGGTAGTGCCCCGATTATGATCCAGGCTCGCTGATTGTTCAGCTCTTTAATCTGCCCCCCCAAAGATTCGGCCAGAAGCAACCCGGCTTTGGGCATAGTTTGATGAGTCAGCTTATAATACTCATCGACCGGGAACATTTCATCCCAGGTTTTACCATGAGTTTCCTTCAGTTTATCTTCAGCTTTCTTGAATTCTGCTGCATGCATATAGCGGATATTGGTATTCATTGGGTGTTCGGCACAACCGCAGTCAACGCCAATAACTTTCAGTTTCTTTTTCAAAGCCCATTCAAAAAATCCGGGTGCGGGACCGGGGTGGCGAACCAGGTAGGAAAATTCCTTGTTATCAATTCCTCCCTGCCCTTTCGGGTTTTTAACATCCGGCTGATCAAAGGTATATTTATGGTAGCCGGTGTTAATAAGCAGGATATCGCCTTCTTTTACTGTAACCCGTTTCTCGATCATTTCCGGGGTATAAAGACTGTAATCAGATACATCAGCTGAAATATCGACAATAACACCTTCGCCGCAGATGTCCTCCAGGGGGATATCGGCTATCGTCTTCATGCCCGAATGAAAAGCTCTCGGTCCGACAAGGTGGGTCCCCGTATTATTCGACCATTCGATCAACTGACCGTTTGCGCCCTGCCCACCATGATAAGAACCGGTGACCCGCTTGAAAAAATGAACCTGCAGCGGCATCTCACCAGGCCAGGGGGGAGTAAAAATGCTTAGAGGCTGAGTCAGGTCATACCATTTTGCTTTACTGAGCAAATCAATCATGTTTTTACTCATGGCAACCTCCACATAGTAAGATTTATGAAGCATAAAGCTTTAAACAAGAGATATCTGAAAAAATTATAGCCTGTGCAAGCAACAAATGTCAAACTATCTCATATTGTTTATTATATTTTTAACTTTGAAATCCTTTATGATTAACTAACGAAATAAAGGCTATTTGTTTGTTAAAATCCTACATTCCGAAGGGTTAAAGGGGACAGTGGGACAGGGGATTAATCCCCTGCCCCGACAGATTTTATCCTGATCAGTAAATGCCCAGGCTATTTGCTCAGCTTCTCAATATAGCTGTCAAGTTCAGCTTCAACTTTTTCATCCAAGGGTGGATTCTGGAAATCCTGCAGAACCGATTTAACATATTCATGCGCACGCTGGGGAGTATCAGTCAAATCTGTTGCCCCGGCATAATTAATCCTAGCACTGATAAACGGCAGGCGCATATCCCGCATGTGATTGAAGGTATGTTCATCTGCAATGAAATTGCCTCCACTGCCAACCCTAAGCAGCGTATCAACAGCCAGGGTATCTTCATTGATCGGGAAACCCTCTGCATATGACTTAACCATCCCGAGCATTTCATCATCTATAACAAATTTTTCATATGACATGGTCATATAATTCTCGAGCAGCCCGGCAGAGTGTAGGATGAAGTTTGTCCCGCTGAGAATTGTATTCATTAAAACCATCATTGACTCATAACCGCTCTGGCTGTCTGTAATTATGGCATCAGTAAGCGCTCCACCGCCGCGTGATGGCAGTCCGTAGAATCTTGCTAACTGCGCTATGACCGAGAACATCTTTACTGATTCGGGGCTGCCGATGGCCAGGTTGCCTGTCCGTAAATCGACGATACTTGACGCGGAACCGAAGACCACCGGAGTCCCGGGGCTGACCATCTGGGCAAATATGATACCAGAGAGGATCTCCGCCGCCTGCTGGACCAGTGAACCGGCCAGGGTAACCGGCGATGTTGTGCCGGTCATCGCCAGAGCAGCAATAATTACCGGCTGATTATTACGGGCATAAACCATCAGCGCATCGAGCATTCGGGAATCGAATTCCAGGGGACTATTGGTATTGATCAGTGAGATCAGGCAGGGGTTTGTACGAACGGTATCGATCCCCCCGTATATAATCGAAGCCATCTCGATAGTTTCCTGAGCTTTTTTACTACCCATAGCGCTGCCCATCAGGCACTTGTCTGTATATTTTACAGCAGCATGAAACATTTTTGCGTGTCTCAGATGATCGGGGATATCATTTGGCTCAACAAGAACGCCTCCGACAACATCAAGGTTTTCACTCCGGCCGGCGAGCTTTGTAAAAGCTATATAGTCATCATAGTTAGCATTTCTCCTGGCGTTCTGAACATAATCCATCACATATGGAGAACCGTAACCTGGTGCATGAACAGTATTATTGCCACCGACAACAACATTTTTCTCAGGATTTCTGGCATGAAGAGTAAACTCAGACGGAGCCAGGGCAATCTTTTCCATGACCAGTTCAGGCGGGAAAAAGACTCTCTCACCTTCTACTTTTGCTCCATTTTTCTTCAATATATCCCTTGCTTCCTGGGAGTAAAACTCTATACCGTTCTTCTCCAGTACGGTTAATGTAGCCTGGTGAATTTTTTCCAGATCTTCGCTCTTCAGGTAGTCTACAGCTTTCAAATCGCGATTGATCATTCTTATCACCCTTTCCTAAACACGCGAATTAAAACTAAACTAGAAAATCAGCCTGTCCTGTTAAATCAGTTTATCGGCACGGGACGCCTTCAGATAATTCATGGCATAGGGATCGAGATTTAGAATAACCTCCGCTGCTTTTACCAGGCTCATCTTCTTCTTGTCCAGCGGATCAACTATCGCTGAATCCATCCCGCGTCCCATGGCAAGCACGATAAATGCCTGGTTCAAAAGAGCGCGGTGTGGCAAACCAAAAGAAATATTGCTCAGCCCGCTGGTGATATGGCAGCCGGATTCGAGGTTTTTTATTTTCTCAATAGCTTCCAAGACCTGCGGCCCATATTCTCCATTGACACTAACCGGTTTGATCAGTGGATCTAGAAATACCTTTGTCAGATCAACTCCATCTTTATCGAGGTTGTCAAGAAGCCTTTTCGCTACATCCAGCCGGTCATCGGCGGTTTCAGGCATACCTTCATCGCTCATGCAGAGAGCAATCACTTCAGTTCCTGCTTCCTTGACCAGGGGAACCAACTGTGAGTAACGTTCTTTCTCGAGGCTTATTGAGTTAATCATGGGTACACCTTTATGTACTTTTAATGCTTCCTGCAAAGCTTTCGGATCAGGACTATCAAGAGCCAGAGGTTTGCTAACGACCTCCTGGACTTTCTCCACTAACCAGACCAGGTGTTTTGCCTCATCATGGACATATGCTCCGGCATTGACATCAATGAAGTCTGCTCCCGCCTCTTCCTGTTTCAGGGCCAGATCCTGAAGATAGGCCACATCCTGCTCGTCTATAGCTTTCTTGATCGCCTTGCGGGTTGAATTAATCAATTCTCCGATAATAATCATTTTTCGCTTTACCGGTTTTGAAATGTACCGGTAACCAAACCTCCTTCTACAATATTGTTTATGATTAGCCGCTCCAGGGTTTACCAACGGCTGATATCTCTATTATACTTTCAATAAAGAGTTTATTGTCAATTGAATCTCCTTCTGCTGTAGAAGTAATCTTGCTGTAGCGATCCTGTCTTTCAACCAATGTTTCTATCTCAACCGCTCCTCCTGCAGAAGCCTGTTCATAAACATATTTTTTACCTTCTCGGTATGCATAATCTACTGCTTCATCAAAGATCATAAAAAATTCTCTCTGGTAAGGGCTGTGAACCAAAAAACCTCCACCCTCTCCGGGCTTAATTAATATTGAGATCCTTTCAACTGCCTGACCGCTGACAGTTCCAACAGCATTGGCCACATCGGCATACTGTGGCAGAAAAAGTTTTGCCTGAAGCCTGTCGGCCAGTTCAGGAAAATAAGCATCGACAGGAGCTCCAACTGCTACAATGGGATGATTCAGACTGGTAAAAAATTTAACCTGACTATTAGTATCTCCATTATCTCTGCTAATTATCTTCCTCAGCATATAGTTGGCAGCTTTTTCATCCGCAAGTGATAGGACTACACCCTCTTCTTCAAGAAGACGGTCCAGGGTTAGCGCAGCAAGTTTAAAAAGAATCTCTTCCAAAACTTTTTCAGCAAATTCAGCTGGTGACTGACGGTAACGGGTTGCAAGCATTGCCGTTCCCAATTCAGCAGCTTTCATATCCCATAATTCCAGTTTGCCCTGGAAATGCAAAATATCTGTTGGAGTCAACGACGCCCGGTGAACGGAAGCAACATTAACCAGTCGATGCCAGGGCAAAAGGTCAATCTCTTTCTGCAATTTCCGGCTGATGTAATGGAGTGTATGAGGCCCGTCTTTGATCAAATCTATTATTTGCTTTTCGGTTGCGGTGAGTTTAATATTAAGCGGATCCCTGATGTAGTTCAAAATGATCGATGGCTGAGTATCCATAATAGCATAGTCAATCGGCCTGATTTCTTCCAGTTCAGCAGTCAGGTAAGGGTACTTTGAAGCGATCCAACATAAAGGAAATACCCTTTGCGGTCCGATTGAAAGTACTGCATTTTTCGATACCTGGATGAGGCTGTCTCCACCAAGGCCGATAGTCGTGATCTTGGCTGCCTTGACCCTGGTTAACCATCCTCCCACACTCGCCCCTTCTTTATTCAGCGAAGGCCTGCCATTTCTGAGAACGGCAACATCAGTGGTGGTCCCTCCCATATCAATGACAATGCCTTCTTCAACACCGGTTAACGTCAACGCTCCGATTATACTGGCGGCCGGTCCGGACAAGATTGTCTCGATCGGCTTTTCCCGGGCTTTCGTTTCGCTGATCAAACTGCCATCACCCCGGACCACCATGAGCGGAGCCTCGATGTTAAGCCTCTCCATACCCTGCTTGACAGAATTCATTAAATCGGTAATCAGGGGCATCAGTCGGGCATTGAGAATTGCCGTGACAGTTCTCTCATGCATTCCAAGATCTGTACTCAGTTGGTGTGCTGCAACAACCGGGTAACCGGTGAGCCGCTGGATCATCTCGACAACCTGCATTTCCTGGATCGGATTCCTGATACTCAAGTACCCGGATACAGCAAAGGCATCAACATGATCCTTCATATCCAGGATTGCCTTCTCGATCGCTTCGAGATTAAGTTCTTCCCTGATCCTGCCTTTGATATTGCAACCACCCGGTACTACTGCGACATAGGGAGTAGGTAGGTCCTGCCGGGCTTCAAAACCGATCTGGATCAGACCTACCTCGGCTCCCTGACCTTCAACTATGGCATTGGTGGCTAGTGTAGTGGATAAGGAAACCATCTTGATCTGCCCTATATCTACCTGTCCGCTGTTGCTCTCCTGAAATGCTTCAATCAGTTGATCTAGACATCGGTTTACAGCAAAGGTCAGATTATGCCTGGTCGTTTCCACTTTCGTTTTGGCTTTTACTGATTTTTTTTCCAGGTCGAATATTACACCATCGGTAAATGTTCCCCCTGTGTCAATCCCTAAAGCCAGGTTTGCCATGATATATCCCACCAATATGTAGAAGGTTTACTTGTTCAATTTAGATTCTGCTTCGGCAATGATATCCTTGATCTTCTGCTGCACATCTTTCGGCAGAGGCTCAGGTTCATAATTTTCGAGAATATCTATTACTTTATCATTGGCTTTATCAAAGAGAGTTTTAAAACCGTCGGCAGCCCAATTTTCATAGATCTGGCGCTCAAACAAGCGGGGATACCAGGTCTGCTCCTTGAAGTGCTTCATTGTATGCTCCTCACCGAGGAAGTGTCCGCCCGGGCCAACTTTGTCAATTACATCAAGGGCCAGGGTTTTGTCGCTTACCTCAATACCGCTGACTATCTTGCGGGCAATACCAATTAAATCGTCACAGATTGTCAGGTATTCAAGCGATGCTGTATTACCATGCTCAATATATCCCACATCATGGTTCAGGTTTGCTCCTGCCTGAGCTGTAAGCAGAATTGACATTGCACCCTCAATCAAAGCCTGTTCGTCAACAACTTTTGCATCAGTACATCCGCAGGTGCCGAACATGGGAAGATCAAGATAATGATGAATATCTGCCAGAGCAGCCATCATCAGATCAAATTCCGGTGAACCATATGAGAATATGGTGGTCTGCATATCCATAACGGTAAATACGCCGCCCATGATGAACGGGCTGCCCTCCGATGTCACCTGGTTAAGAACCAAACCGCTCAGGCTTTCGGCCAGACCGTTAGCCATGGCTCCGGCCAGTGTAGCCGGTACTGTTCCGCCGGCCATGATACACGGTGTATATACAACAGGTAGTCCCTTCTTCGCTGCCAACATCAGCTTGCGCGCTGAATCATTGGGGTGCTGCAGGGGTGAAATCGGCTCTGCATAAAGAGTAAGAAACGGGTGGTTCCTCAATTCCTCTTCCCCGCCGGCTATCAACTCGCACATTTTGATGATATCTGAATAGCCTGGCTCATCGATCGCAGTAATAACGATCGGCTTGGAAGTATTCAGGACCATGGCTTCGAACTGGTAGCGATCGTATACCAGCTGGTGAACATCCTGGACAATACCCAGGGACATTACAAAATCAAGATTGGGAAGTGCATCGATGACCTTGGTGGCCATTTGAACAGTCTTCCTGCTTGCTTTAATTCTCTCCTGGGTGTAAGGATCAATAAAATTGGGAGTATCGGAACCGGTTCCGAAATAAGCATTCCCGCCTTCCATCTCCATAACCCTTTTACCGGTCCTGCTGTTGCAGAGTGAAACCTTTCTCGGAACAGTGTTCAGGGCTTTCTCAACCAGCTTAAAAGGTATCCGAACCCTTTTACCGTCTACATAGCAACCTGCTTTTTTCATCCTGTCAACTGCTTCATCGTCTAAATATGTAACTCCGGTCCTTTCCAAAACTTCCATCGCCGCTGCTACCAACCGCCGGCACTGGTCGTCCGAGAGAACCTGCAGGAAAGTTGATCCCTGTGCTTTAAAGCAACTTTTCATTTTCCCAAATTCTCCTTTCTCCACTTGGTTTAAGAGCGGTTAGATTAACCGGCCAGTTTCTGGGCAAGGTCCTTGGCCGAAGCGGCATCAGGTGCCCATCCATCGGCGCCAATCTCATCGGCAAAGTCCTGGGTTACAGGCGCTCCACCAACTATAACCTTGACCGAATCTCTTAAACCTTCTTCCTTCAATACTTCAATCGTATCTTTCATCGCCAGCATCGTCGTCGTCAACAGCGCACTCAAGCCCACTACCTGCGCCTTGTGCTCTTTGACAGCCTGCGCAAATTTCTCAGGTGTAACGTCCACACCTAAGTCCACTACTTCCATCCCACCTGATTCCATCATCATCCCAACCAGGTTCTTACCGATGTCATGAAGGTCCCCGGCTACCGTGCCCAATATTACCTTGCCGGTCGATGAACTCTCACCTTCCACCAGCAAGGGCTTCACAATATTCATCCCTGCATGCATCGCCTTCGCAGCCATCATCACTTCGGGAACATACATGTCGCCTTTCTTGAAACGGTCTCCTACCACATTCATCCCGCTGATTAACCCTTTGTTGATGATCTCTGTCGGCTTAACGCCTTCATCAACCAACTGCTGGGTTATCTCGCCGGCTTTTGCCGCATTACAATCAATAATGGCTCCCGCTAAAGATTCAAAATCTGCCATTAAGTAAACACTCCTTTCTGACTATTCTTTTTTTTATTGAGTGGCATAAACCGCCGGATGCAAAGTGCATCCGGCGGAATATACCTTAACTCTACTATATATTGCTTTTTCTTTATTTACCAGCTTGCAATTCCTTCAGAGCATCCTGGATCCGCTTTTTCTCCAGAGGTAGAGTACCATCGCGCATCTCTGCATAGAGTGACTTGAAAAGGCAGTATAGCATCAGGAACATAATAATCATGAAGGGAAACCCTCCAACAACAGATGCTGTCTGAAGTGAACCCAAAGCACCGGCGCCGCCGGTAAAGAGCAGAATGGCAGCGATAGCTCCTTCAAGAACTCCCCAGGTAATCCTCAGGGGCAGAGGCGGGTTAGGATCTCCGCCTGATGTAAGCATACCATTAACATAGGTCCCCGAGTCTGAGGATGTAATGAAGAACACTGCCACCGAAAACATGGCAACAACTATCAGTAAGCCAGACCACGGCAGATTCTGCAACAAGGCAAAGAAACCCATCGCGGAATCAGCTGATACTGCTTCCCCGATACCGCCACCGCCAAAGTGCTCCATCCAGAGGGCTGAACCACCAAAAACGGAGAACCAGACAACGCTGACAGCAACAGGAACAAGCATAACACCGACAATAAAGTTGCGGATCGTCCGGCCTCTCGAAATACGGGCAATAAAGGTACCTACAAAAGGTGCCCAGGCAATCCACCAGGCCCAGTAGAAGATGGTCCAGGCTCCATACCAACCTTCAGTATTTTCTCCGGCAGCATCAAGTCCGAACGACATGTAGATGATATTCTGCAGATAATCACCGACAGAGTGGGTTAAAAGGTTAAGAATAAAGAGGGTCGGACCGACAATAAATACCAACAGCATCAACAAACCGGCTACCACGATATTAATCTGGCTCAACCACTTAATGCCGCGATCAATACCGGTCGAAGTTGAGATAACCGCTGCGGCAGTTATAACTATCACAATAGTAACCCAAATTGCCGGAGTGCTAGGAATACCGAAAAGGCTTTCCAATCCGGCGCCAAGCTGCATAGCCCCGAGACCCAACGATGTGGCCAGGCCGAAGAGGGTGGCAAATACACCGATGATATTTACCAGAATACCCCAGGGACCTTCAATTCCTTTACGGCCAAGGATAGGCTCCAGGCATGAACTGAGCAGCATGGGCAAACCTTTGCGGTAAGAGAAGTAGGCCAGTGAGCCGGCCACTACTGCATAAATAGCCCAGGGGTGGAAGCCCCAGTGGAAGAAAGCATAGCGCATAGCCACGTGAATAGTCCCGGCATTACCAGCTTCTCCAAGCGGCGGCCACATGTAATGCCAGATCGGCTCGGATACACCCCAGAAAAGCAGGCCGATACCCATGCCGCAGCTGAAGAGCATAGCAAACCAGACTTCATTGTTGTATGCGGGCTTCTCATCGTCTCCACCAAGTTTAATCTCACCAACAGGACTTAGCAGTAAGAAAACTATCAAAAAAAGAAAGATACTGGTGCCAAGGATAAACGACCAGCCCCAAGAATCAACCATATAGCTAAAAACATTACCTGTTGCGACACCAAAAGCCTCCGGCGCAGCAGCACCTAATAAAACAAAGATTACCATTACGATAAGAGCAATTAAAAATGTTGGTTTTGTATAAAGACTACCTCCGTTTTGCAAATCAAAATACCTCCTTAAAATTTATTTGCGGAAAAACGGCACGACTACTTTCCCCATCTAACATCCCCTTTCTAATAAAACAAAAATAAACAACACCGATAAGATGCTCGAGAGCATTTAACCAGAATTAAAAATGCTTACTAACTGCTAAATTATTAATAAAGCAATAGTCATGCCATAAAACAACAGAGAGCCATGCTTAAAAAAACCTATTAAATTAAGCATAATAAAAGACCATTTCTTAATTGAAACAGTCCATATTTCTCAATATGAGAAAATTAAAATCATCAGAATATTTTAAAGACGGCTAAATAAGCGAATGCTGCTGTTTTCTCAATATGAGAAGTTTTCTCATATCAAGAAACATCCTGCTGGATTGATTTAAGTTTTCGATAAAGTGTTGCCCTGCTAATGCCAAGGGCTGATGCTGCTTTTTCTTTTCCAAAAGTGGTATTCCCGTATTTAAGCAAAGCCGCTTTAATGGCCTTTTTCTCCAGTATTGTCAAATCTTCAAATCCACCTGGATCAGCAACTCCGTAATGCCTGGTAATTTTTTCGGGAAGGCTCTTCCTTGAAATTTTGGAATCAGATTCGATATTTATGGCGTATTCTATGGCATTTTCCAGCTCACGGACATTCCCCGGCCAGGGGTAAACCAGCATGGCCTCCCTGGCATCATCCTGGAAACCAATTACATTTTTATTCAGACGCTTTGAATAGTAATCAAGAAAATGATGCATTAAGAGCAAAATATCATCCTTGCGATCCCGGAGAAGAGGCAGGGTGAAAGGTATAACATTGATACGATAGAAAAGATCTTCCCTGAATTTCCCTTCCCCGATCAGTTCTTCCAGGTTGCGGTTGGTAGCGGCAATAATGCGAACATCTACATCCCTGAAAGAAACACCGCCGATTCGTGCAATATTTTTATTCTCAATCACATGGAGCAATTTAACCTGGAAATCAAGGGGCATATCACCAATCTCGTCCAAAAAGATTGTTCCTTCATGGGCCATTTCAAACTTACCGGGTTTTCCACCTTTACGGGCGCCGGTAAACGCACCCTCTTCATAACCGAAAAGTTCAGATTCCAGCAGGGGAGCAGGAATGGCCGCACAGCTGATCGAGATAAAAGGCTTGCCCCTTCTCGGACTTTCTTCGTGTATGGCCCGGGCGAATACTGATTTTCCCGTACCGGTTTCACCACGAATCAATACTGTTGAATCAGTGGAGGCTATCAGTTTCATCTTTTTCTTTATCTCGTTTAATTCACTGCTGGTACCGATAATCCCCGAAAAAGTTGTTTTTTTGTTTTCCTTGATAATCCGGTTGGCCATTTCCTCCACTTCTTCTTTTTTACGAAAAGATATTACCGCCCCGGAAATGCGATCATCCTCATACATAAGTGTAATATTATAATAAAGGCGCAGCTGTTCGTTATCCGAATCGATATAGATAATCTCTTTACCGTAGTACTGGCTGTCGTCTTCAGTTTCCTGCCTGTTGAAAACTTCATTCAGGTTAAAGTCAGGAAAGAGGACGCTTATATGCTCACCCAGGTGACTATCCAACTTAAGACTTAAAATCTGCCTGGCCGCATTATTGATATTGGTTATTCTGCCCTGTGAATTGAAGGCAATAACCCCTTCATATACAGAATTAATAACATCCCTGAACTGGTTCATCAGGCTGGTAATCCTGCTTTCCATTTTCTTTTCATTCAGGGAGATAGTTATCATATTACATAGTTTATTGAGGAAGTTTTGCATTTTTTCATACTGATTCAGCAGTTTACGACGCTGCTGTTCGGTAAGAGCCAGCAATGATATACTGCCTATTTTTTCTTCATTAAAAAGGATGGGCATCATCATGAATGCAAGAACGTCACATCTGGCAGAGTAATCACAGTCGGCACAGCATACAGCATGAGTGGTATTTTCGACTAATATTGAATCGTTATGCGGTGATGACAATATCTTGGAAGTCATGCAGCCTTCGTCATAAACCACCCCAACCTCTTTTTCGAAATAGCCGCTTCCGGCTATTACTTCCAGGCGTTTACTGATAACCCCGATCTCAATATCAACCACTCCGGCAAAAGCTCCGGTTACCTGTTGTAAAAACCCCTGTATGCTTTTTAACTCCTTCATGAAAGGTCCTCCATAAATATCTGCCCTGCAAATAAATCAGGTTTAAATATAAACTATCTCATTTCCAAAATGCTTTAGAAACTTTTCAAAATCATTGTAAGCGATACTGATTGTTGCCGTATTAACATTGGGGTGAAAATTTACAGTTTCATGTCGCTTTAAATCTTTATCAAGAACGAGGGTAACAGCTTTTTTTAGATCATTGATTATCCCCAGGGGGGATACAGCTCCGGTTTCGAGACCAAGATGCTCCATAAGGCGGCGCTCGGAAGCAAAACTCAGCTTTCCGGATGCAAGCTTTTCAGATAAACCACCAATGTCGGCAGTTTTTGTATCTTCCAGGACTACAAGGTAATGGCGATTGCCTTTATTGTTTCTTAAAAATAAATTCTTTGAGTGAGCTCCTTCAATATTCTGCCAGTATTGTTTTGCTTCATCAACGGTAAAAACCGGCGGATGCTCGTACCTTTTATAACTAATTCCAAGTCCTTCAAGGGTATCATATACTTTCTTTTCAGTTTCATTGATCAAAGGTGTTCTCTCCTTTCAAAATCCTTAGGCTGCATCTTGATGAACAGAACTATTATTTAATAGCTGTACTTTAAAAATGCTAACATGTCGATGATATCATGTCAAATTCTGCACGATTATCTACCGTAATCCCGAACCAGGAATGGACCGTACCCAAAAAACCAGATACCTCTTTTTGATTCAACCCTGCCGGAGCCGATAGAATGCACACCAATTTCGCGTCCAAAAAACCAGAACCCGGTATGCGAACGACCATCTGCATGTTTCATTGTTCCCTTCCCGTTTGGATGACCATTCCACCATCGGCCCAGATACTCACGGCCATCTGGCCATATACGCACTCCATGACCGGAAAACTTACCTTCAGAGAATTCACCGTTATAGTGCCCACCATCGGCAAATCGGCAGCTGACCCGACCATGCAGTAAACCATTTTTCCAGTCACCCTGCCATACCGAACCGTCACTGCGGGTCAGGGTACCCTTTCCATTCCATCGACCCTGTACAAACTGACCTTCATAAAAATCACCATTTGCAGCTTTATAGGTCCCTTCACCATGCATCTCATCTTCAAACCACTGGCCTGAATATTCAGCTCCGTCCGACCACACCTGAACTCCATCTCCAGACCTGTAACCATCAACGAAATCGCCGCTGTAGGAAAAACCCGCTTTACCGGTTATTACCCCATTTCCGTTCGGCCGGCCGTAATTCAGCTCACCCTGATAGGTTGAACCGTCGGCAAAATAATACCTGCCGTTGTTTGTCGGCCTGCCTTTACGAAATAAACCGGAAAATCTGGAACCATCATGAAAAGTTATTGTTCCCTCTCCATGCGGTAAATTGTTTTTACTCTCTCCAGTGTACTTTGAACCATTCGGATAGTATAAAACACCCTGTCCGGTATCAATTCCGTACTCAAATTCACCTTTAAACTTTCTCCCGTCGGGAAAAAGAACCATCCCTTTTCCGGAAGGCAACCCTTCCTCAAGTCGCCCCCCGAAAATTGCTCCATCAGAAAAGCAGAAACTGCCCTTTGCAGTAAATTCTCCTTCTTTGAAATAACCTTCAAATTTTGAACCATCGGTAAAAGTAAAACAACCGCTTCCATGCATGCGGCCTTCTTTCCATTGCCCTTCATATTTTCTCCCGGCAGGCCAGATCTGCACTCCACTGCCCTGCCGGCGATCTTCAAACCATTGCCCCGTATATGTTCTCCCATCTGGCCAGATCATATCTCCTTCACCGTGTCGAAAAGAATTTTTCCACTCTCCACGATAACTTTTCCCGTCAGGCCAGGAGTAGGTTCCATCACCCTCGTAGAGGCCGCCAACAAAATCTCCTTCGTACTTCTCACCGCTCGGCCAGTAATAGATGCCGTAACCCTGCATCTGATCATTTTCCCACTCGCCTTCGTAGCGGCGCCAATCGGCAAATATATAGGTCCCCTTACCGTGCATCCGGTCCTTATACCACTGACCTTCATATTTATCACCGTTAGACCAGATAAAAGTGCCCTCACCATGGAATAAACCGTGTTCCCAGTCACCGCTATACCGGCTTCCGTCCGGCCAGGTTACAGTCCCCTTGCCATGTGGCTTATTATTTAGCAAATCACCACGGTATTCACCGTTACCGGCCAACTTCATAGATATCGACTGCCTTTCTGTACATGATTTTTGATCTTTGGAAGAATTTCTACAAGTTCATTTCTTTTCCCTGCATTATGACTGCATTGCAGGTTATTCCTGAACTTCCGGAGTATCGGCTGTAATCCGGCGGGCTTTCTTACGCCAGGCAAGATAAACCATGAAAATGCCCAATTCGTACAGCATCATGAGTGGAATAGCCATGAGAACCTGGGAGAAGATGTCGGGGGGGGTCAGAACCGCAGAAAAAATTACAATTATTAATAGGGCAAACTTACGGTTTTTACGCAAAAATCCGGTGTTTACCAGGCCTATACTGCCCAGGAACCAGAAAAGAACAGGAAGCTGGAAGACCAGGCCAAATGAAAAAACAAATGAAGTTATAAAAGCTATGTAGCGGGCAAAACTGAAGTTGGGAACTAGATCTGGCCCTGAAAAACCGATGAAAAAATTTAGTGCGAAGGGGAGAACCACAAAATAGGCAAAGGCAATACCCATTGCGAATAGAACATACATAATTAAAGTTAATATAAGAGCCGATCTTCTGGGCATGCGGACAACTGTTGTAACGATAGCCAGCAGTTGATAGAGTATTATCGGCAGGGTAACCGTTGCGCTCGTTATAAAAGCCAGCCTGATATTGGCCAGAAGAGCTTCCGAAGGTGTGAGAAAAATCAACTGCAGTTCATGCCCTTCCCCCAGAAATCTAGAATAAGCCAGGTCGCCGGGGATAAGCATTAAATGACGAATATAGTCGCTGAAGGTAAAACTGATCACTGCAAAAACAAATACTACTACAGTAATTATAATTAACCGCTTACGTAAATCCTCAAAGAGGCGGATCAGTTCTTTTCTTTCCATAGAACTTCAGTAACGCATCCTTCCAGTTATTATTCGCCTGATTCGATGGAGGCGCTGTCACCGGAAAGGTAGTTAAGGTAATTCATTGCCTCCTGGTAAATTTGACTTTCTTCATTTTCCTGCTCCATTATATCCAACAAAACTGTTTCTGCAGTTGCCTGGTCATCCAGATATTCACCCAGCAGAACAGCATAGTAGAAGCGCTCTTCATTGCTTGCTGTGTCAGATGTAACTTTCTCATCGAGATACCCGTACAGCCAATCAAGATCATCTTCCAGTAGTTCTTTCTCGCCCGCGGAATTAAGAATTCCGACCAGCGAGAGGTGAACCAGCGGATCCGGATTCTCCCGCAGCTGCTGACGCAGGAGGGTTACCTGGTCATAAGCCGGCTGAAGATCCCCACCCGATTCAAGATAGAGATAGATCAGTTCCAAACGATATTCCGGTTTATCGGGTTCAAGATCGATAAGAGACTGGTAAACCGAAGCCAGCTTGATCTGATAATCCTGCAGAGTTTCATCATCATCATCAAAAAATACCTGCTGGATAAAAGTCAGATACCGATAATTCTCCGCCAATTCCATCAGCACAGGTACTGTTGGTTCATGCTCCTGCAGGTAAGTTTCAAGCCTTTCCACTTCCGCTTTGTAGTAGGCAAGGTAATCTTCAGGTTGTGGATCGTTAGCCTGTCCCGGAAGGCTCGGCGTACTGTTCCCCATGCTCTGGGCCAGGTAAACCCCTCCCAGTGAAGCAAGCATCCCCACAGCAAGTACCCCGGCGATAATCGCCGCCCACCGCTGTTTCTTCAAATCTTTCGCTTTAATCTTTTTTCGTGCCACTATTAATCCCTCCGGCTCATACCAATAATTCCGCTGTTATTTATATCAATATCTTATATTTATAGTCTTAATGCAAAAAATGCAGCTGCCTGTCAGTCGTCAAACCTGACCAGCAGGCGCCCGCAGTTTTCACAATACACCATTGCGTCTTGATTGTAAAGCCGCCCGCTTAAACCTGATGATATAAAAACCTTGCAGCCCCCGCAAAGATCATTGGTTACCATCGCTAAGGCTTTTCCCTGATTTTTCGCCGCCAAAATATTGTATTTGCTCATATACTTCGGTTCAATTTTATCCGCCTGAAGGTTTCTTTTTGCTTCCAGCTCAACTCGTTCAGCTTTAAACCGTTCGAGATCCGCCGCCAGGGTGTTTTTCTTTTTCTCAAGTTCTCTTACACTTCCCTGCAGTTTGCTATCTAAATCGGCGATCGCTTTCTCCTGTTCCTCAATTGATTCCATCAAAACAATGATCTTGTCTTCCAGTTTCTTTTTTTCTGCTGCCAACAGATCCAGTTTGCGGTGCATCTGTTCCAACTCTTTTACATTCGTAACTTTGCCGCTGTAGAGGTTATCGGTTAGCTCCTTCCGGTCATCATCAATTTTCTGGGTATCCATCTCCAACTGCCTCATCGTTTTCCGATCTGCTTTTAGCTGGTTTTCAAGCTCGCCAAGAGCATTTTTTTCTTCTTCAACCTCTTGTTCTGTTTCATCAACTCCACTTTGCAGTGGCGCATTTTCGATTTTTTGATCCAACTCCCTGATGGATAAATCCAACTCCTGTAGTTCCCAAAGTAATTTAAGCTGCACTCTTTTCTTTGCCTCCTTTAAAAAGTAACAGGGTAGGCTTTCACCTACCCTGCAGTTTGTTCCATTGTGTATGGAGAGAAGTTTGAAGGTATACTTCTGTCTTATAGCTATCTGACTCCAGACGTTGCTCCAGGTACTCGCGCAGGTAAATTACCGCCGGCCATTCTGTCGCTTCATGTCCGGCATCGATAATATCCAGGTTCAATCCCTGTGCGAATTTTAAGTCATGATAGCGAAAATCTCCGCTGACAAATATTTCAGCCCCTGCCAGAGCGGCTTTCTCAATTAATGATCCACCACTGCCCCCACACAAGGCAATTCTATTATATTCTTTTTGGTTACCGGTGTAATAGCGGATATCTTCACTGATCAGACTTTCCCGGCAGATCTCCAGAATTCCGGTTATATCCATAGGTTCATCCAGATCAAGGATCAATCCCAGGCCGACCGGATTTCCTTCCAGGGCCAGGGGATACAGGTCATAAGCAATTTCTTCGTAGGGGTGAGAAACTTTTAAAGCTTCAACAACCAAAGTTTTTTTACTCGCGGGTAAGATAGTTTCAATGCGAATTTCTTCAACTTTTTCCAGGTTACCGCTGCTGCCCAAAAAAGGTTTTGCCCCTTCTTCAGGCATAAAAGTTCCCGTTCCTGCCACCTGGAATGTGCAGTGGCTGTATTTGCCTATATGTCCTGCTCCCGAAGCGGAAAGGGCATTTCGAACAGTATCTTCGTAACCAACCGGCACGAATACTACCAGTTTAAGGAGCTGATCGCTGCCGGTGATCTCTATAACCGACGATTCCCGATAATTGATTCCCATTGCCCTGGCCAGCTGATAGCTGACACCTTCAAAGGTGCAATCGTAATTAGTATGAGCACTATAAATACTCAGTTCATTTTTCAGAGCCAGGGATGTAAGCATGCCGGTCGGGGAAGCAGTATCAATTACTGAAAGGGGTTGGTAATAGAATGGATGATGAGTAACAAGTAGATCGGCGCCCATGGCCAGAGCATCATTTATCACTTCCGGGTCGGGGTCAAGGCCAACATATATTTTCTCTACGGATTTATCGAAGCTGCCTACCTGCAGGCCCACATTATCGCCCGGAAGGGCAAAGGATCGGGGTGCAAGGTCTTCTAAGTATGAAGCTATTGTGGCAACTTTAGCCTGCAAGAGTAACCCTCCTAATAGAGTTGCATAACTTTAGCCCTGAACTGATTCATCAGGTTCCGGCAGATCGGTCCGGGGGCAGAATCACCGACAGGACATTCATCAATCCAGCCTATCGGGTTAACATCCATTGTCGTCGAAGTCAGCCAGGCTTCGGAAACATTTTTCAGCTCTTCCAGGGTGATAGCTGTTTCAGATACCTTTACACCCTCGGTTTTCAAAATATCTATGACTATCTTCCTGGTAACTCCATGCAGGATCAAGTTAGTCGCAGGATGGGTACGGACTATTCCGTCGATTACTGTAAAAAGGTTCGAACGAGTTCCTTCAGTGACTATTCCTCCCTGGCGGTATAGAATGGCTTCTACTGCCCCCGCTTCGGCGGCAGTCTGGCGGGCCAGCAGGTTGGGGAGAAGATTCACAGTCTTGATATAACAGTTGAGCCATCTTTCGTCCGGCAGAGTGATACATTTTACCGGTTTTATATCCTCAAGCGCGGGAAGTGGAGCCATCTCCCTGATATACATGATCATTGATGGTTTCGCATCAGGTGGGAAAAGGTGATCGCGTTGAGCAATGCCCCTGGTAACCTGAATGTAGAGATAGCCCTCCGCACACTCACCTTTTTCAATCAACTGCACAATCGCATTGTTAATATCTTCCAGCGAATAGGGCAGTTCCATTTTTATTGCCTTTGCACTGTTCTGCAGTCTGTTCAGGTGATCTTCAAGTGCAAATGGCTTGCTGTTAAAAACTCTGATTACTTCATATATCCCATCACCTAACAGATAACCGCGATCTTCAAGAGATACAGTTGCACCTTCCAGATTATCAATATTTCCGTTGATCCAGGCTAAATTATGCACTTATATCAGCTCCGCTCTTATGATGTGATATGGTCTAAAGTAGCATAATTCCTGCAGCATGTCTATCTAGTGCTGGCTATGATCTTCGATTATGTTTATAATTTCAGCCTTAAGCTTATCGTCAAGCTGATCAGGCTTGTGATTTTCAAGAATCCACCAGGCCTTTTCCCGGGCATTTTCTTCAGCTTCACGACAGCCTTCAGTCTGCCATTTGCCATAAGGACTGCGGTTCATTACTGCAGGCTGCCAGAGTTCCCGCATATGCTTCAGGGTATGCGGTTCAACCATGAAATGGTCGTCAGATCCCACAGCGGCAATTGTCTCCAGAGCCAAAGTATTTTCATCGACAATAATCTTTTCGGTTGAACGCCTGATAATTTCAAATATCTCACAGTCCATCAAAAGCTGCTCGAAGGAAAATATTAATGCTCCGGCCAGTAACCCTGCCCCGCACATCATATCAGCACCGGCCATTATGCTTGACATCCCCGAAAGGGCATTTTCAACTCCGGCATGCCAGTTTGATGCTTTAGCACCGGTGGCAAAGGTGCCGATATTCGAAGGCAGATTATAGTAGCGCGCCATCTGGGCAGACATTGCCTGCAGCAAAAAGTCTTCGGGGCCTCCACAGCAAACTGCTCCGGAATGCAGTTCCATTACTGTGGCACATGAACCGTAAAAAGTCGGGCAGCCTGGTTTATATGTTTGGAGGAAGACAATCCCGGCCAGGATTTCAGCATTAGCCTGGGCCAGACTGCCGGCCAGGGTTGCCGGAGCTGTTGAACAGCCGATCTGCATCGTTAAAAAACCGGTTGGTATACCGGCATCGGCAAAGATCATTGCTGCTTCCAGCCCTTCAGGATCGTAAGCAAGGGGACTGATGCTGCACTGGAAATTAGAGATTATCGGACGGTTTCGCAGAGCCGCGGAGCTTCCGGCAACTGCTTTGGCAATTCTGATTGAACCTTCTGCCGCTTCAGGATCAACCGCAGTCATCGCCTGGACATGTTTTGTTGAATTGGCCAGCTGGGCGTATAATTCATAAAGCGGCTGTTTCTTCTTGGGACGATCCTGGGCGCTGATAACCGGCCAGAGAAAAGAAATCTCTTTCAAATAATCGGCAACAGTAACTGCTTCCTCAAGATCCTTCAATGTTGACCTGCGCAGTTCTCCACTGGTCAGGTCTATTACCTGCAGCCCGCTCCCATCTAACGAAAGGTATCCAAACTCACCATTAACCGGCAGGTCATTAACCGGGTTCCTGGCAGCCAGGGTAAAAGTCTGTGGAGCCTTTTTTATGGCCTCTTCAATTAACTTTTCGGGGATATATACTTTTCCGCTTGTGCTGTTAGTTCTTGCACCTGCCTGACCCAGTATTTGTTGAACTTTTGGGTGGGGCATCTTGATTCCGATCTTGCTTAATATATCCACTGAAGCCTGATGTATGGTGGCAACCTGATTTGGATCCAGCCAGTCCACCTTTTTTGAAAATTTAACCGGCTGGACATTCCTTCTATTTTGATCTTTATCCATTTATTCTACCTCACGACTTTTACGGGTTTTTCTGCGACTTCTTATTTTTCTGATCAGCATATAGATTCCGAAGATGATAAGTAACAGAAGTAGAATCGGGAGGATAACCAGGGGGAATGAACGGGAAGGGTTGATCCTGCCTCCTGTTGATGAGTAATATGAATCGATTTCCGGTAATCCCGAATTGCCGACCGTTTGTGCCGCTGCATATTCCAGAACAGCCTCCCAGACCTTTATCTCCTTCCCATCGACCCTGACTACAAGCCTGTCAAATTCATCTTCGGGTACAGGATTTCCTTCACTGTCTTTCAAGACCAGCTCAAGCTGCGGCAGCAGCTCACCAACCATTGGCAGAAAAGATACAATATAAGAATCGGTTACCAGGCAGTAAAGTTGCTCGTCGCCCCGTTCAATGGGCTGGTACTGACTATCATCATTACCCTGCCTGCCGTCACCGGTATACCTTTCAGCACTGATCACTGCCCTTGTTGTCGGGATGGGCAAATCCATAATGGGTACGGTGAAAAGTATGGCGTTTTGTGGATTATAGTCATAACGCAATCCGGAAAACTGGAGGAAGAAAGTATCCCCCATCATATCAGAAAGAAGAACCGCCACCTCCAGGGCGCGCCGGATTTCTTCCCCGGTAAGGTAAGCCGCAACCAAAGAATAACCCGCTTCGCCATCGGGACCAATGCCGAGACCAACCTGTTGAACTAGATCATAGACAGAAACTTTTCCCATCGAATGCGGCATGGTACCGGGGTTGACACTACCCCTGATTGCCCCGTTTGCCTGAATCGCAAAATCTACCTTCCGGCCAATTTTCTCCTCCGTTATAAGGCGCATGGCATCTGATACAAAGTTGCCAAAGGACGACTCCTTGAGAGGCGGTTTGTTTGAGAGTTCGAAGTTCGACAGCATAACCGTATCCAGTATATGCTGAAACTTACCGTCAGTCCGAGCTGCGATGATGTAGTTCAGTTCCGCAGTATACTGCTCGATCAGTTCATTGATCTCGGGATTAATCGGTATGTTGTGATCCAGGGGGATAAGGTAAGGATCATTGACCTCAGCGTTACGAAGCCTTAACTCGCCTGAGCCTGTATTGAAGGCGAGTTCCAGCTGTCCAAGATATTGAAGCTGTGAGCCGGCCTGGACAATGATCACCCCGTTTTCGATAACCGGCTCTTCAAGAACTGTATGTGAATGACCGCCGATTATAAGGTGAATACCCGGTACTTCGCGAGCCAGCTCCTGATCTTCTTCAACCCGGGAGTGTGTAATGGCAATAATCACATCTGCTCCCTGCTGCTGCAGTTCTTCGATCATCTGCCGGGCAGTTTCATGCTGATCGGCAAACTCAACCGGCTCATTGGCTGTTGTATAAGAGATAGCCTGTTCTCCGATCAAACCAAAAATTCCGATTACGAGTCCGTTGTCGAGGGTAATAAGATGGTTGCTCCGGTATAATCCATCCCGGGCAAGCGGGTGATCGGAAGGAGCAACCGTATTTGAAGCAATGATCACGGTTTTATCATGAGCTGCCGGATAACCGGCCTCAAGGAGGTATTTTGCCAGAATATCGGGACCATAATCATATTCATGGTTACCGATAACTGCTGCATCATAACCGATCAACTGCATCAGGTTCAGTTCCGGAGCCAGACCCAATGGGATAAGCCAGCTAAAAGGCGACTCACCCATATAGTCCCCTGCTGAAAAGAGTAAAACCGGTTGGCCGACGGCTTCGCGATCCTCCCTGATCTGATTGACCGCGGAAGCCAAACGGGCAAATCCACCAACTGTTGGATTATCCCTTTCGGGGTGATAATCAATAGCCGGTGAGTGTGGAATCAAGGCACTGTGTTCATCATTGGTATGCAAAATGGTAAAATATATTTCGTCTTCTGCTGATGCTCCGGTTGCCAGGAAAAATAAGAAAAAAATTATGAGAGCCATGAGTGCTCTTGACTGGCGAAGAAATCTAATTTTCGAAAAGAATGAAATAGCTGGTTTGGCTTTTTCGGTCATTTTAATACTCCTTTATCATATAATTACCCTGGCTATATTTATGGTAGCAGTTCGATAAAGATTTCCATAATCCCTCCACAGGCCATTCCTTCATCTGCGGCTACATCCCCGGTTAAATCAAGGCGCATAACTCCCTGCTCTTGATGATCCAAACGGGTGAGAGCTTCCTGCCTTACTCCGGCTTCCGAACAACCCCCACCTATAGTTCCCTTTAGCGAACCATCAGGAAAAATCAGAAGTTGTGATCCTGTTTTTCTGGGTGTTGAACCGAGAGTTTTAACCAGGGTTACCAGGGCCGCTTTCTGTTTGTCTTCTTCGATGCGAACCAGCTCTTGAAGGATATCCTGTTGGATCGCTTCATCACTGCTTGTGCTTCTTCTTTCCTGTATTATCTCGGCCAGTATGCTGATGGCAATTTCTCCTTCACTGACCGCGCCGATGGGCAGGCCGATGGGAGAATGAACCCGGGAAAGCTCTTCTTCCGTATACCCTAATTCTCTTAATTCGTTGAGCTGGGCACGCACCCTGCTCTTACTGCCGATCATACCGATATATGCCGCTTTCCGCCCCAGCGATTTCTCCAGGCAATACCGGTCATGTTTATGACCCCTGGTTACAATCACAATGTAATCGGCGAAAGTCGATTCAATAGAGTCAAGGGCATCGCCAAAGTGTTCGCAGATCAACCGGTGGGCATGAGGATGCAGTTCCCGGGAAGCAAAGGCAGGCCGATCATCGATAAGAATAATTTCAAAATCGAGATTGGAGGCGATCCGGCAGAGAGCAGCCCCAATATGGCCGCCTCCTAGAATTATCAAGCGGGGATGGGGCGAATAAGCATGGATAAATACTTCTATCTGATCACCGGAGGGTAGCTCTGTTTTGAGTGTGAAATTTTCTCCGCCTTCGGCGATTGGCGAAACTATTTGATAGATCACTTCGGCCAGCATTTGATTAACATTACTGTACAAAATCTTACCTTCGCTGATCACCAACTGCTTGCCGATTAAATCATAATTTTTATCACTGGAGATTACTGTAACCAGTACTGACGGTTTTCCTTCTTTCAAGAGGCTGCTGATTTCCCTGTAAAAACTCATGAAAAACCTCCTGCTCACTTTGGGTATCTTATCTCCTGGATAAACTACCGGGCAATTTATTTAAAGATTTCTAAAGTAGAGGACGTATTCCGTTTCCACCTGTAATATTCAAAATCTCTCCGGTCATATAGTCAGCATCGGGGGAGGCAAAAAAAGCTACTGCAGCGGCAACATCTTCAGCAGTGCCAACCCTGCCCAGCGGGGTAGCTTTTGCTGCTTCATCGGCTATCTCTTCTACAGTTTTGCCTTTTATCGTGGCTTCCTTACCCCAACCCCACCGTTTCATCTCAGTATCGATTTCTCCGGGACATAAGGCATTGACACAAATTTTAAAGGGAGCCAGCTCAAGAGACATAGAACGGGTTAAACCGATCACTCCCGCTTTCGATGCGCAGTATGCATGCATCCAGATTGCCCCGCTGCGAGCTGCCCGTGAAGACATGTTGATAATTTTTCCGCCTTCCTCGTTACACATCATCAACGGTGCGGCCGCCCGGCAGCAGAGCATGGTTCCCGTCAGGTTCACTTCAATCGTTTTTCTCCAGGCTTCCGGATCAGTGAGAGCCAGCGGTGCAGGGTCGATTATTGTCCCGGCATTATTCACCAGTATATCAAGACGTCCGAATTTGTCCTTTACTTGTTCGATCATTTTCTGTACGGAATCAGGATCGGTTACATCAACCTCTATGGCCAGCGCTCCAACACCCATATCACTGATTATCTCAGTCAGATCATATAACTGGTTTTCAGTTTCGTCACTACCCCTGCCCTGTTCTGACAATACGGCCAGGTCGGCCAAAGCTACTGAAGCGCCTTCTTCAGCCAAACGCCGGGCGCAGGTAAAACCAATTCCCTTTTCCCGTCCGGCTCCGGTAACCAGGGCAACTTTCCCAACCAATCTTTTCATTAGATCTGCCTCCCGATTTTAGCAATTTCTCCAAATAATAGGGTAACCAATAAATAGTACTAAATGATCAGCAGTAAATAGTGCTGCCAAATTATCAGAAAATATAATTAACTAATGTGTCCCGAAATTATTCCCAGAATTTCATGGTGCCCTTTTCCTGCAGGCTGATGTGCAGCTCAAAACATTTTTTCAGGTTCTGGCTGATATGGCCGGATGGGGAGTCGGACACGTAGCGGTGCAGGTAATCCCGGTAGTCAGGGTGGGCACATTTATTGATGATCCTTCTTGTCTTCTCGGTCGGACCCAGTCCGCGCAGATCGGCCAGCCCATGTTCGGTGACAAAAACCTGGACGGAATGCTCGTTATGATCGGGATGAGTGACCATTGGCACAACGGTAGATATCCGTCCACCCTTGACGGCTGAGGGAGCCATAAAAATTGAGAGATAGGCATTGCGGGTAAAGTCACCGCTGCCGCCGATCCCGTTTACCAGTTCCGTCCCGCAAACGTGAGTTGAATTGGCATGGCCGTTCAGGTCAAATTCAAGCGCCGTGTTGAGGGCGATTACTCCCAGTCTTCTGATAACACCCGGGTTGTTTGAAAGTTCCTGAGGGCGGAGGACAATCCTCTGGGTAAAGAAATCCATATTGCTGTAGATCCTCTGCAGGTTATCATCCGAAACTGTCAGGCTGCAGGTGCTCGCTCCGGTTAGCTGCCCCTGCTCCATCAGATCGATCAGGCCATCCTGAAAAACCTCAGTGTACATGTTGAAGGGAGGTATATCAGGATCGTCACCCAGGCAGCTCATCACCGCATTGGCAATATTTCCTACACCGGCCTGAAGGGGAAGAAACTCTGAAGGTATACGACCGGCTCTCTGCTCATCTAAAAGAAAATCGACCACCTGGTGAGCAATTTTTCTACTGATTTCGTCAGGTTCAACCAACGGTTTCATCCCGTCCGGCTCGTTATTGTCGATCACGGCTACAATCTTTTTCGGATCAACTGTCGCATAGGGTAAGCCGATCTTGTTTAGCGGATCGTAGATGGGGATGGGGCTCCGGTTTGGCGGCGGCGGCATTATAGTAATATCGGCCATTTCACTTAACCGAACCGAGTGATAACGGTTTAACTCGATAATCACTTTTTCGGCACAACGTAAAAATGTCGGCGAGGCCCCGATAGAAGTGGATAAATAGATCCTTCCATCAGCCGTGATCTCTGCAGCTTCGATAACAGCCCAGTCGACATTGCCCAAAAACCCGAACATGACCGCCTGGGGCAGGTGGGAGAGGTGCATATCGGTAAATTCAATCTTATTCTGATTGATCTGTTCGCGCATAGTCTTCGAAGATTGGTATGGTGCTCGCCAGGCAACAGCTTCAGCTTCGGCCAAAACTTCATCGAGACTGCCGGTGGAAGCTCCGGTGAGAACATTTAATTTGAACGGTTCACCTTTGGCATGTATTTCCTTTGCGCGTCTTGCCAGTGCACGGGGAATTGCTTTTGCCGCACCGGCTGCTGTAAACCCGCTGAAAGCAACGGTTTGGTTATGCTCGATCATGGCCGCTGCTTCTTCGGCAGAGAGCCTGGGAAATTTTATCGGACTCATATCTGTTCATCCTCCTTCAATCTCTGTTTCTTAGAGGTTGTCGATTTTTATAGGTCATTGTCCTCCAGATCCACTCCATCGGACCGTACCTGAATTTTTTATACCAGATGTTGCTCCAGATAACCTGGGCAAGATAAATTGCTATTGTAATCAGCACACCCTGTGCCAATGTTACCTGTCCAAAAAAACCGAATCCACAACCGTAAAATATTATCATACAAATCAGCGTCTGGGCAAGATAATTGGTCAGAGCCATCCTTCCGGCTGCAGCAACCGGTGAAAGGATTTTCTTCCAGAATTCGCTCTGCAGGGCGATCAGCACCAGAGATATGTAGGCTGGAAAAAGGAATATTGAAGCCGTGTAGTTTGCTGCTGAAAGAAGCGCGGGGCGGACAATCAACCCGACGGGGATAAAGCCGGCATCGATCAAGCCGTAGATTAACATCAATACAGCTCCAATGGCCAGTCCACGGTTGCGGATTTTAGTCAGCAGGGGGATATTCTTTCCGATGTCTTTAAATATACCGGTTTTCCCGGCATAAAGTCCGCAAAGAAAGAAGGCCAGTACAGCAGGAATCCAGACAACCATGCTGATTATTACGTAAGGGAGTTCGTTAAACACCCTGAAAAGAATCAACTGTCCAAAACTGCCTCCGGTGTAAACATCAATTGCGCCGTTAATCATCATGCTCATTATCGCCTGGTAGCTGTCACCGGCAGAATATTCGCCATAACCGTTAATCAACCCGAATAGACTGTACAAAGTAAGCGTGGTAATGAATAGCCCGATTATCCATTTTCCGATCGCTTCCCGCGATTTGTCCCTGAACTTCAGCAATAAAAAGCCGACCAGGGCATAGGTAAAGAGAATGTCTCCCGTCCAGAGGATCACCAGGTGAACAGCTCCAAAGAGAAGCAGGGCAAACAACCTTCTCCTGTATAAAGGAACCAGCTCAAAGCCTTTACTCAAAGTTCTCTCCATGAAAATATAAAAACCGAGTCCGAAGAGAAACGAGAATATGGCGTAAAATTTACCGGTAAAAACAAACTGGATTATAATGGCGCTGAACTGTTCCAGGCCGGCTGGAAAGTTTGAAGGATATCGCTCGAAGAATATAGGGTATTTGAAAAAAGACATGTTAACCATCAATATCCCGAAAAGGGCCAGCCCACGGATGATATCAATTTCTTTTATTCTCTCTGCAGGCTGGATTGGTCTTGGATCAGTACGGTTATTGGGCTGCAATTTTTTTACCTCTTTTTCTTTTTTTCTTGTTTTGCCCCATGCTTATCGGTCTCAGCGGTACCTGCACACAGCGATCTTCAAGTGCGGGGAAACTGGTTCTTACTGTATATACCTTTCCGGGGTCTATAACCGCCGTCAAAACCTCTTCGCCTTCCCCTGCCCTGGTTACAACCTCACCCCAGGGATCAACAACCATACTGTTACCAGCCATGGTGCAATCTTTCAGTTTGCCGGCACAATTACAGGAGACCAGGTAACTCAAATTCTCCAGAGCCCTGGTCCTGTTAAAAAGCTCCCAGTGTTCAAGACGGGCCAGCGGCCAGGAAGCAATCACAAAGATGGTATCTACATCACAGTTAATCATTTCTCTGTATAGTTCAGGAAAACGCATGTCGTAGCAGGTGCTGAACCCCCAGGTACCATGCCTGGTTTTCAAAGTGTAGATCTCTTCCCCCGGTGATAAAAGAGCACTCTCCTCGGACTGGAAGCCGAATAGATGAACTTTCCGGTAACAGCCGGCTAATGTTCCGTTGGGGCTGATCAATATTGCGGTATTGTAAAGATTGTCTCCTTCGCGTTCAACAATGCTGCCTGCCAGAATATAAGAGCCAATTTTCTCTGCCCAGGGAGCAACCAGATTGAAGGTTTCACCCTGCAAAGGCTCTGCTTCATTCTCGTAGCGTTCAAAGTTGAAATAACCGGTACCCCAGATTTCAGGGAGCATGATCATATCCGGCAGCGGATTCTCACAGTAGATTGATTCAAGATGATTTTCAACTTTCCTGAATCGATCCGCCTTTGATTGGTGATCATCAACTTCAAGCTGAATAATCTTAATAGTGACCATGTGCTCGCTCCTTATTTATGAGGTTAAGATTAAAAGTTCAACAAGAAACATTATGATCCTTCTGTAGAACAGGCAAAAACTACCCGTGCCATCTCAAGTCTTCGATGCTATAAAACTTCCTTGATGATTCCTCCTCCAAGTACTTCTTCCCCGCGATAGAAAACAGCTGACTGACCGGGAGTTACCGACTTCTGAGGTTTTTCGAACTCCAGCCTGGCCAGGCTGTTATCCGGAGGGAATAAAAAAGCTTTGATCGCCGCCGCCCTGTAGCGGACTTTTAAATCTACCTCAAAAGGCTCCAGAAAAGGGTTACCGGCAATAAAGTTAAGGTTTTCAGCAATCAGACCGCGGCAGTATGTTTCACTGACCGGTCCGACAACTATTTCGTTTTTATCCGCATCGATTTTCAGCACATAGTAAGGTTCAGCCGTTGTCAAGCCCAGGCCTTTTCTCTGGCCGACCGTGTAAAATGCAATTCCGTGATGACGTCCGAGTATCAGGCCTTCCGTAGAAATGATATTCCCGGGCGACAGGGTGTCGGGATTCTGCCGCTCCAGAAAAGCCCGATAATCATTATCGGGAATAAAACAAATTTCCTGGCTCTCCGCTTTATCAGCAACTTTAAATTCCTGCTGTTCAGCAATTTTTCGGACTTCCTGCTTCGTTTTCATACCCAGCGGGAACAAAGTGGCTTTCAATTCATTCTGTCCGAGGACATAAAGCATGTAGCTCTGGTCTTTTTGCCTGTCCAGACCTCTGTACAGCCTGTAGAGATCTGTTGTGGAGTCATATTCAATGCGGGCATAGTGCCCGGTGGCTATCTTGTCGATGCCCAGACCTGAGGCTTTTCTGATCAGGTAGGAAAATTTGATCGTCCGGTTGCATTCTACACAGGGATTAGGTGTCCTACCCTGAAGATATTCGGCAGTAAAATTTCCGACAACATCCTGCAAAAACTCTTCCTGCATATTCAGGACGTAATGGGGTATGCCGAGCTGTGCAGAAACCATCCGGGCATCGTTGACAGCTTCCAGGGAACAGCAGCCCCTGGCTTCATCCCCAGCCAGCTCCTCTGCTACCGGGTCAATCCACAGGCGCAGCGTTACCCCGACCACATCATATCCTTCTTCTTTTAGAATGTAGGCCGCCACCGAACTATCCACGCCACCGCTCATGGCAACCATTACTTTTACTCTCTCAGCGCCAGACAATTAGAATCACTTCCGGTTCTTTAGGCTTAGGGACATTATAGCACAGGGAAATAATCTAAAATCCCACTGATAATAGAAATAGGGCAAGCACAATGCAATCTACACATTTTGCCTGCCCTGTTTCCAATAATTCAAAAATAAATATTTAACTTATTGTTGTTCCCGATTTGCCGTCAAGAGCATCGAGGGAATTGTAAAGCGAAGTGATGATCGCTTTTTTCCCCGGGTTTCCCTTCACAAAATTGACGGCAGCCTGCACTTTCGGCAGCATGCTGCCCGGTGCAAAATGTCCTTCAGCAATATATTTCTCGGCCTCTTCAACCGTCATGTGATCAAGATCTTTCTGGTCCGGTTTATTGAAGTTCAATGCTACTTTATCCACTTCGGTCAAGATCATTAAAATATCAGCCCGGATATCATCTGCCAGTCTCGCTGCGGCCAGGTCTTTATCGATAACGGCAGCAATACCTTCCAGGGAACCATCTTCCTTTTCGATGACTGGTATTCCACCACCGCCGGCCGTAACTACAATTGTTGTATCCCACAGTTCCCTTAGACAGGAAAATTCCACGATACGTTTGGGTACCGGCGAAGCCACAACCCTGCGCCAGCCCCGACCTGCATCCTCTTTTACGATATATCCCTTCTCTTTTGCGGTTAATTCCGCTTCTTCTTCCGTATAAAAGGGGCCGATCGGTTTTGTGGGGTCTTGGAAGGCTGGATCATCCTTATCAACCACTACCTGGGTGATAATTGTCACTACCGGAACATTCCTGTTTCGCTTCTTTAAAGCATGACGCAACGCCTGCTGGATATGATAGCCGATATAGCCCTGGCTCATCGCCCCACAGACATCAAAAGGCATGGTAGGCACCACATCAGCTGCCGCTTCGCTGGCCAGCAGGATATTACCGATCTGGGGTCCGTTTCCGTGGACAATTGCCAGTTCATAGTCAAGCTTACTCATTTCGGCCAGGTATTCGACAGTTTTTTTAACCACCTCGAGCTGAGCAGCGGCAGTCGCCGGGTCACCTTTTCGCTGCAGAGCATTTCCACCCAACGCCACAACAACTTTAGCTAACGCCATTTATTATTTCCTCCATTTTTAACTCAGATAATACTACGTTTGATTACTTCTATTAAGCAGACTCTTTTCCTTCTCGAGTTTCCTGTAAATCTTCAGTGCAGGTTCATTACATCTCTGGCTGATACATGTTACCATTACTTGCATAATTTATTATTTTGTGGTATAGTTATTAAAGTGTTAAAAAGTTGATGAAATTGAACATCCATAAGCCTCCTGGTAAACGGTTCGGCGTACGATGCTTGATCTAATTGCACTTTTTGGACAATATTATTTAGGAGGCTATACAATGGAAGGTAAAGTAAAATGGTTTAACGCAGACAAAGGTTATGGATTCATCGAACGCGAAGAAGGAGAAGATGTATTTGTTCACTTCTCTGCAATTCAGGGCGATGGTTTCAAAACATTGGATGAAGGCCAAAGTGTTGAATTCGATGTCACCGAAGGAAATCGTGGCAAGCAGGCAGAAAATGTAGTTCGCATCTAAAGCAGTTCTTACATTACAAACCTGGAGTGCTTCCGGATTATTCCGGAAGCACTTTTTTATGACTCACCCTAAAAGATCAATTCCTAGTATAATATAAGCAAATGGAATATAGATGGAGCGATGACTACTTGAACCGCTATATCATTGGAGGAAGAGTTTTAAAAACAGTGCTGGCCGTAACCCTGGCCATCTATATCGCTCAGTATTTTGAACTACCGCGGATGATTTTAGCCGCATTGGTTGCCTTAATAACGGTCCAGAAAACCTTCTATCATTCACTTGTCCAAAGCTTATCTAAAATCGGTGGAGTCTTGCTGGGCGGTATTCTGGGAACAACTTTCAGTTACTTTTTTGGTGTATCACCATTAGGATACGGGTTGGTTACGCTGGTTGCTATCTACATCTGCCTGCAGCTGCGCTGGCAGGAACATATAGTTGTCACCACTGTAACAGCAATTACCATCATCTTCAGCGGAAACGAAATGCCCCTGTTATCCTATTCGATTGGACAAATCCTTACTGCTCTCATCGGTGCAGTGTGCGCCCTCACGATCAATTACCTCTTTACCCCTAATCACAAGAAAGAAGTCTTAAAGAAGATCCGGCAGACCGAAGAAGGCTTAAGCCAGGCGGTCAACTTCATCATGCTCGAGATGAGCGAACCGGGATGCGATGATACGGCATTCAAGGAATTGGTTTTAAACCTCAGACTGGAAATTGAATCGGGGCTGGAAACTGCCAAACTCTTCCAGGAGGAACAGCGCTTTATCATCAACCGGGAAACTGCTGCGGATCGTTACTACCAGACTTTCCAGATTTACAGTTCCCAGTTGAAACGGTTAACGGAGATGCATAACCTGGCCCGCCGCATTCCGATAAAGGTTCCACAGGCCGCACCACTGATCAAGTTTTTCCGTATCGTTCAGGCCATGCAAAAGCGAAGGCTTGAGGGAAAGAAAGCTCACTACAAGCTGGTTGACCATCTGTTGGTCAAAATGGAGCAGAGTTTTGAAGAAATGGCTTTACCGAAATCACGAAAGGAATTTATCAGCAGGGCCTCCCTCTTTCATCTTTTACAGGAGATTAAACGCTACTACAACCGCATGCAGCAGATACCGTCGGCCGTTTTATCAACCAAGTAGTCTCCCCTGGATAATTTCTATTATCAGGAACATACCCAATTCCATCAGCTGATTATAAATAAAGAAATAAGCAAAATAATTAAAATAATTCTTGGATTAATACATGGAAATAAAATATAATAAACCAAAGAGCCAGGAATACCACATAACCACGGTTTGAACTATTATTGAAGAGGAGAGGATACAATGGATACACCTTTTCCCTTTGGACCTGTAATGGTTTTTGGCTACATGGCTGTAATGCTTTTGATCGGAATGCTGCTCAGAGCGTCGATTAAGTTTTTCCAGAACTACCTCATTCCCAGCTGCTTTATAGGCGGCACCATCGGACTCATTCTTGTAAACACAAGTGTACTGCCCCTATCGACAGACCTTCTCGAAACTTTCGCCTACCACCTGTTTGTAGTCTCATTTATCTCTCTCGGCCTTACTACAACACTCAGTAAAGATAAGAACATCCATGCGCGAAGCCCGGTCAAGGGCTCTCTCTGGATCGGTCTCGTCAGCGGGATTACCATGTCCATGCAGGGTATTATCGGTGTGCTCTTTGTTTTTCTGCTTAATGCCGTAGGCTTCAACTTAAACCAGCTTTTTGGATTTCTTTCACCTCTCGGATTTACCCAGGGTCCGGGCCAGGCTCTATCGGTCGGGAAGGTTTGGGAGGAATTTGGCTTCACCTCTGCGGCAACCTTAGGGCTCTCTTTTGCCGTCCTCGGATTCGCCTTTGCCTTCTTCGTTGGTGTCCCCCTGGTCAACTGGGGTATACGCAAGGGTTTCACCACCCTGGCGCCTAAAACCCTATCCCTTGATATCCTTAAAGGTGTCATCCAGAAAGATGCCAAAAAAGAACCTGCCGGTGAACTGACAACACATTCGGGCAATATCGAGTGTCTGGCCTTCCATGCAGCGCTGGTGGGATTGGTCTACCTGATAACCTATGGAATCATGTACCTGATTAACTCTTTACTATCCGCAGACGTGGCCTTAACGGCCTGGGGGTTTTTCTTCTTCCTGGCTGTCCTGGTGGCGCTTCTGGTCAAACTTGTGATCACAAAAATAGGTTTGGGCCATCTTCTCGATCCAGGGGTACAGCGCCGGATAACCGGGTGGGCTATCGACTTTTTGATCATAGCCACCATCATGGCCATCCAGCTCGTCATCGTCTGGGAATATATCGTTCCAATCCTATTGATTTCCCTGGCAAGCGGAATCCTGACCACCCTGGTGGTTGTCTATATCGGCCGCCGAACCTGGGAATACAGCTTTGAAAGAACGGTGGGAGTTTACGGTATTGCCACCGGCACAGCAACCACAGCACTGCTTCTGCTGCGCATCGCCGATCCTGAATTTGAAACACCGGTTGCCCTCGAACTTGGTATACAGGTAATCTTCGCGGCGCCCTTTGTCTTCAGCCTGATGATGTTAATGCATGCGCCGCTGTGGTGGGGCTGGAGTGTGCAGATGGTTCTTCTGGTCTATATCGGAATTATGCTGCTTTCCTACATCTTACTCCGTGTCTTTAAGTTCTTAGGACCGCGTAAGTTTTAAAGCAGCAGTTAAGATTTTACATGCAGATATGATACCAAGCTGCATGCCCGATTATTGGATTAGCCATCTGAAGCAACGCACTTCAATTTGCTGCTGACTGCATAGCATATTCCCCCCCAAAAGTAATGATTCTATAGCAGTCAAGCGTTATCATGATCGGGGAGGGCGCCTGGTAAAAGGGAACGGCAGAATAACCGGTCCAAATACGGTGACAGTTGGGGATGAAGTATTTACAGCCCGACGTGGCATTGTGATTTCTACCGGTACGAAACCTGCCATCCCTGATCTCTCCGGGCTGGAGAGCGTGAATTACTGGACAACCCGTGATGTAATAAAGCTGGAGAAGCTGCCTTCTTCACTGACCATAATCGGAGGCGGGCCAGTCAGCTGTGAGCTGGGACAGGTCCTTTCCAGGTATGGTGTGGATATTAAGATTGTACAATCACGCGAACAGCTCCTGCAGAGAGAGGAACCTGAAGCAGCCGAAACAATAAGGGAAATATTTGCTTCTGAGGGTATAGAAGTTATCACCGG
>JAWSUE010000011.1 GCA_033549065.1 Bacillota bacterium | reverse complement strand
ATGTAACCCAGCGAAGCAATAATCGGGAGAAGATAATGGGTCATGATGGCAATAAAAAATACTTTCTCGAACTGGTTAAAAAGCTAAAGAAAGAGCAGATATATTATTAATACGCAGCGGATCAAGAAAAAGGCATTTGAGAGAATATAAAAAGAAATATGCATCAATGGCGAAAAGTGAAGGTTACTCCTTTAGAGAAATTGCTGATTATATTAATATTTCAGATGCGGCAGTCAGTAAGTTAATAAGTTAGTAGCCTGGCTTACAAGGCGGTGAATATTTTTACCAACCTTGGTTCAAAATGGGTCCCTGCGTAATCCTGAAGCTCTTTGAGGGCTTCATGTGGCGTAAGGGACTTTTTGTATGAGCGGCCGGTGACCATCACGTCGTAGGCGTCGACAACGGCAATGATCCGGGAAAGAAGGGGGATCTCCTCACCGGAGAGCCCGTCAGGATAACCCTTGCCGTTCCACCATTCATGGTGGTGAAGGATCATCTTTGAAATATGCGACAGGCCGGGGATGGAATTGGTTATGTTATAGCCGATTTCGGAGTGCTTCTTCATGATTTCCCATTCCTCGGGCGTCAGTTTTTTCGTTTTGAGGATTATGCTGTCGGGGATAGCGATTTTACCTAAATCGTGCAGGGCAGAGAGCAGGGCAAGTTTATGAAGCTCGTTAGCCGTGAGGTTAAGGGCTTTTCCGATCTGTGTGGCATAATCATTGATCCTGAAGGCATGGGTAACCGTTTCTTCAGTTTTTTCATCCAGCATTTTCTGCAAAGAAATAACAATTTTATCCTGATAAATTTTGGTATATTTGTATTTATCATCGGAGGATACTTTCAGAATTGCGATGGCACCCATAAGTTCCCCGGTTTTTGTATATAGGGGTGAAGCTTTAATCTGGTAGCTGTTTCTCACTCCATTTAGATCACTACATTCAGTTTCGCAGTAAACATCGCCATTTGCACATTTATTGATCGAGTAAAATTCAACATTTTTTTCCGGAATATTTAGCAGGTTTGCAATCAGATTATCGACAATAAAGGGTTTTCGCTCACCACAGAGGCAGTATGAATGTTCATAGTCATTCTTGCCCAGGATACTTTCTGCGCTCCGGCCGGTTAAATCTTCGATCGCTTTATTCCAGATGGTAATTTTACCCTCGGTATCGATGGCAAAGGAGGGGTCGGGGAGGAAATTTAGGATACTTAAAAAAAGATGGTTTTCTTCAGTTGCTTTTCTGAGGATGTCCTGCATTCCAGAAAAAGCAGTTTCCATAAATAATATATCCTTATAGATTAAGACTTGCTGATAAGTTACGACATCCAGGAATAAAATCCTGCAATTTCATAAAAAGAAATAAGGGACAACCATTTAAAGAAAAATTTGACAAAACTAAAAACTTGAAATATAATACAGTGAAGTTTGAATATAGATAAAGAGCAAAATAAAGAGATATAAAAGATACCGCTAATTACTTTCAGGGAGGAAGATAACTTATGTTGCGGACTAAATGTTTTATTTCTATTCTTCTTGCTTTTCTATTATTCCTGACTTCTGCTGCACCTGTTTTTGCCTCATATGGAACAATCAGCTACCAAAAATCTTATGATCTTGATGGGATTATTCTTATCAAAATTCTCAGTGGTGATGAGTACAGTGGAGCAGGCTTTCACAAAACACTTGTTAAGGGTGTGGGCAACCTCCAGAGAGTTGAAGCAGGAACAGTTGGTGACGGAACCCTGGCTGTCAGCAGTGAAAGCAGCTGGATAGCAGATCCCGACTCGCTGCGCGGCCTGGAAGTGGCTTCAACCTTTGGCTTAAACCCTGAATCAGAATACCTGGACAGCAATTACCCACAGGTATTCGCAGTTAGCGTAAAGGCTGATCGAGGTGAATCCGGCCAACTTACCCAGAACATCTCAGCAGAATCCGGTGAGAGCAATTCGCTGGCGATCTATCAGCATGCAGAAACCTCTGACGGTACGGTTAAACGTTATATTGACCTTGCCTTTCTTGACCCCGATGCCAGAATTTTTGAAGATACCAAGATTGTAGGGTATGCCAGCATTGTCGATCAGCTGAATACCGGTATCGAGGAAGAGGTAATATTTGTAGTAAATCAGGATGAGGGATTTGTAATAACTGTTTTTCCCGGAACCGTTTTCGAAGAAGTAGAATTTCCGGAAATAATCGACCTGGTTTTTGATGAGTTCATTTTAACCGGTATTCCCATCGAGTGGAGCGATGAGTCGGATCCGGTCTATAACCCAGATGAACCAGGTCGATATTTATTTATCGGCCAGCTCCTGCTCCCGGAAAATGTAATATTTGAGGGTAAGGTGTTTACCATCTTTACAGTTAATATTGAAGAACCTGCAGAGACAGAAAACATAGACTTAAACAGTTTTCTATTTCCGGATGAATCAATTGATACCGAAGACTAGATCAATTCAAAGACCCGGTACATGGGTGATAAAACAGAATAGACGATCATTCCGATGAACGTACCGACTAAAAGGAGAAGAGCCGGTTCAAGTATAGTGCTTAATCTCCCGACCAGGTAAGATATTTCTCTTTCATAATAATCTGCGGTTTTATCGAGGGTCTGATCCAGGGCCCCCGTTTCCTCACCGATGCGAATCATCTCAACGAGCAAGGGTGGAAAAACCCGAGATGTTCGCATCGGTTTATATATTGAATCTCCAGCGTAGAGTGCATCGCTCAAATCTTTAATCGCCTCGGAGACTTCCCGGTTATCGATTACCCTGTCTACCAACATCAAGGATCTGTGCAGGGAAGTACCACTGGAAAGAAGAGTACTGAAGGTACGGGCAAAACGGGCAGCCACGATCTGCCGGTATATAGTGCCATAAAAAGGCAGTCTAAATTTCAAATTGTCGTTTATAGATTTTCCTTTTACAGTATTAGCCGTGTAAATCAGGGCTATTGGTAATAATAGGACCATCGTAAGGATAAACGGCCAGTAACCGATTATTATCTGACCTAAAGAAAGAAAAAGTGCGCTGACTAGCGGCATATCCATGCCATAGGATTCAAATATCCCGGCAAAGCGGGGGAGGACAAAAAGGAGCATCACTGCAACTACCACGATCGATATGACAGTTATGACAACCGGGTAAGCAGTCGCAGTGCGAATTTTCTCTTCTAGATCATGCTGTTTTTCAAAATGATCGGCCATTTTATCCATCACTTCATCAAGTTTTCCACTGGTTTCCCCTGCTTCAACCATATTGACCAGCAGTAGGGGGAAGTAGTCCAATTCTCTGCGCATGGCATCAGAAAGGCTGCTGCCTTCCTCGACCGCAGCAGCGACAGTAATAAGTCTTTTTCTGAAAGAATGTTTTTCCATCTTCCCGGAGAGGATATGCAGGATTCGCAGTATAGGCACGCCTGCCGAGAGCATGGTTGAAAACTGGCGGGTGAACAACATCAATTCCCTGCCGGAGTAACGACTGAAACCAAACCTTTTAAGTAGTCCCAGGCGTTTCAGCTTTTGAGATAGAGAAAATATGGAGCTTTCTGTAAGCTTGGTTACAACCAATCCACCTGCCTGGAGTTTTCCCAACGCTGATTTCCTGTCCGGTGCGTATAATTCACCTTTTATCTTTTTCCCCTCAATATCTCTTGCCTTATAAATGTATTTTATCTCCATCAGCTTTTACTCCCTGCCTTTGACGTGGTATACGCTTCCTGATCTGAAGGGACAAAGTACAGGTTAAATTCAAGATCAAGTTTAATCTCATCATCGTTTAAAGCAGACCATTCAAGCTGCCAGATCGTTAACAGGTGCGGAAAAAGTTCGAATTCCTTCAGTAATCGATGAATTATCTCCGCTGGACCTACAGCAGACAGCTGTAGATGCAGAATGGAGATTTCCTTTTCATGAGCCAACTCCCCGACCTTGAAAGAGTAGAGGTTATTTTTGTAATTGTCGAGGAGTGATTCAAGGGCTGATAAAACCCTGGGTAAGCTGCTTAAAGGCGGTATTGCTTTGCCCAGGCGAATCATTTCCGGCTGTGTATCTATCCAGGATGATTCAATCTGTTTTTTCTGCCCAACCAGGTCGTTTAAGATATCCATTTCTTTCTGAAGTTGAGCTTTTTCTTCTTTTAATCCTTGAATTTCAGAGTAAACTTTTGCCCCGACCAGATACCAGATTATCAGGAACGAGGTAATAAGCAGAATAGTCAACATGTATTTTTCTCTTTTGGAAGGTTTTCTCTTTTCGATTTTCAATTTTTTGATGACCCCCGTTATTAATCAAGAACCGCATATATTGAGTAGTTATATACACCGGTATCATTAAGATTTACAGCACTTAATACGGCCGAATAGATAAACTCCAATTCTTCGATTTTCTGTTGAAAAGAAGCTGCAGTGTGCATATTAGAACTGTAACCCCGGATAGAGATAGTTTTATCACTGGTGCAGTTGATATTTTCGATAAACAGGCTCTCCGGAACATTAGTTGTAAGTTTATCCAGGTAAAGAGCCCAGGAATTTGATTCGGCAAGTATCTGTTCTTCCAGCTGCATCAGTATGCCGGCAGTTTCAATTTCGTTTAACATCTGTTGTAAGGGCTCAACTGTTTCTGAAAGATGGCTGATTTCTCTTTGCATGTATTCCAGATCTTTTTTTAGATAGTTACGGTAGGTCAAAGAACCGCCGTAAAGGGTGGACACAAATAAGAATAGTAGAATCATGAGCAGCAATTTGCCGATTTGCGATTTAAAGAACAGTGTCTTTAACTTTGAGCCTTTAACGTGAAGGTTTAGTTCGTAGTTCAAGCAGACCACCCCCTTAGTGCCAAACCGTGCGCAGTGGCAAAAAAAGCAGATATTTGTGCCGTGGTTTTTTCATTACTAGTGCTGTAGAGATCGGATCTAAATGAATTGTGAAGCTTTGGGCGGATTGCAAGACGCCGTCCGATAACAGCAGCCAAACCGGGTATAAATGCACCGCCACCGCAGATCCGTAAATCATTAGGTGTTATATTTTCATTGCCATTTTGTTCAAGCCAGTAGGTAACCGTTCTCTGCAGCTGTTCGGCAAGGGATTCTGCCTTTTCCATCAGCTTTTTCTCAGCGGTAAATTTTCTTTTATAGAGTAATATTCCGGCCTGATTTATATCTGTACCTGATATATCAGCCAGGGTTTCAATGAAATCGGCGGATCCGGTTCGCAGGTAACGAAAAAACCGGTAACTGCTGCCTGCTGCAATGATGATCGAAGTCGTTTGATATCCTATATCGACAAGGATACCGGAGTAATCTTCAGCTTTTGAAGTTTTAATGCAAGGCATCATTGAGCGGAGCAGTGAGAAAGGTTGTATCTCGAGAATATTCGCAGAAAAACCGGCCTCTTTCACTACCCGGATATAGGATCGGGCAATTCTTTTTTCTGCCGCAGCCAGTATAAATTCCTGCTGGTTATCATCAGGATCAACGGGTTCGAGCCGACAGTAATCATAAACCGCTTCAGCAGGGTTAATTGAGAAATTCCTCTCCAATTCAAGCTGCATCGCCCGGGTAATTTCTTTATCTTTTATTCGGGGCAGCGATACGCGGCGGATATAGAGAACCTGGGGTGGCAGACATAGATTTACCCTGGCCTTGTGCCAGTTATTGTCAATTCTCAGTTTCTTTAATCGCTCAACCAGGAGGTCGGGTTTGACGATAATCCCCTCGGTTATAGTCCCTCCGGGAGTGGGCAGTATAGTGTTCTGGACGGTTATGCTGTTTCTTTTTTTTCTGAGCTGGACAGCCTTGACATTCGCACTACCCAGATCAATTCCGATTGGTGAGAAACGATAATTGCTTTTTGTGATGAAATCGTTCACCTTCCCTTCAAAATTTTATTGAGCGGCCCAGTTTTCGATAATCAGACCTTCTTCAGGACACAGGCTGACCGATACTTCAATGGTCAGGCTGAATTCATCAATCGTTCCGGTAGAAACTACTTTTCTCCTGTCACCGCTCAAATTAATAAATGTAACATGATAAATACCGTCCATAATATTTCCCGTTATGGTCTGTCCGATATAATAATCATTGGCCAGCGCTGTAAGACCGGCTTCAATGCCAGCATCGGCGATATAAAATTTCTCAATATCCTGGACCTGGTAACGGGCAATGAGGGTTTCGGTTGCAGCGTAATTAAGGACAGCTGCACCAAGAACAAGTAGGAGAGAGGTGAAAACAAGGACAAGTACCAGCGCCATCCCGGTTTGATTATTGAATTTAAAATGATTTAATCGCAAATTATCAAAGCTCCTTATGGAAGGTTGCGTGGTCGTACGCTGCTTCTTAAAGTGACAATATCTTCAGTGCCCTCGCCGGCGCCAATTTCAATTTCAACCAGCCCGGATTCAGTAATTCGAAAATGAAGGTTAGTGATATTCAGAGCAACAACAGTATAGAATTGGGTCAGGTAGGCATCATAGATCAACTGCGGCCTGAAGAGCCGGAAGCGGAAAGTTCGGCTGTCGCCGGGCACTTTGAATCTTAGTTCACGGCCACCGCTGCGGGTTTGCACTTCGGAAGCATATTGCAGTTCCCGGATGATCTTGTCCAGGGCAATGCGGGCATTCTGCTGATATTCCATGTGATCCACACTATGCTGCCAGCTGTTGAGGCTGGTCAGATAAAAGGAATAAGCGGCGGCAATGATCAGGCTGATCATGCCCAGAGTAATAACCAGTTCAATTAAAGTAAAGCCCTTATCCTTCTGCACTGAATCCTCCTGGAGTCATTTTTTAGTTTCTAATTTCATCTATACTATGAAGTTAATCTTCTCAGCTCATCAGTAATGACCGCTAAAGGAAATTAGCCTTTGGACTCTTTCGATATTTCTCTGCTGCCACTTGACAGTAACGGTGATTTGAAGCAGTTCCAGAGATGTATCTTCACTGACAGTCAAAATATAAGGCTCCACCCTGGTCTCCCTGGAGAACCCGGTGAAGCCTTCAATTTCACTTTCAAAATATAATTCTGAACCTTCTTCAAGATAATCCCGGTAAACATCGCTGTAACCGGCTGCTTTAACCTGCTCAAGCTGCTCGCGACAAAGGTTAACTGCGGTAGTTCTCTTACCGGCATGATTAATAGATTGAAATGAAGATATGAAAAGGGTTAATATGGGAGTGATAACCAGACCCAAAATGGTGATCGCCACCAAAATCTCGGTAAAAGTATAGCCCCGATTATCCTGAAGCAAAATGTTAGCCACTTGTATAACTCCTTGTCTGAATTGTTTACGAAGGTTTACGTGTTCACTGGTAAAATTTTATTTAACGCATCAGGTTTATATACCAACTCCAGATCTGTTCACCCCAGAATACATTGATCAGGGAGGCCAGCGATAAATATGGCGCAAAGGGCAAGGCATCCTTACGGGTCAGCTTTTTCATAATCATGAAGGCAACCCCCACCAGGGCACCAAATACAAAGCCGAGCATCAGGACTACTGCCGTTCCCCTCAGCCCCACGTAACAGCCGATCATCAGCATCAGTTTCATATCTCCTGCCCCCATCCCACCGCGACTGACAAGGATGATCAGCAGCATGATCACTCCGCCGACCAATAAGCCGAAAAAGGCATCAGAAAGCGGCCTGTCAGGCATAATATATTCAGGAACATTTAACCAGATATTTAAAAAAGCCGGGATGAACATTGCCGCTGCGGCAATCAATCCGGCAGCAACCAGGGTGTTCGGAACGATCCGGTGATCCAGATCGATAAGGGTTACACCGAATAAAATATAGAGCAGGACAAGGTAGAAGAGCGCACTCATGTTGAAGCCGAATTTATAGAATATGGCGAAAAAAAGAATGCCTGTTAAAAACTCAACCAGGGGATAACGGGGGCTTATCCGCATCCCGCAGTTTCGGCATTTTCCTTTAAGGATCAGATAACCGATCAGGGGAATTAACTCAACAAAACCGAGCTGTGTGCTGCAGCCCGGACAGCTTGAAGGGGGAGTTACCAGAGATTTTTTCAAGGGAAGACGGTAAACCACTACATTTAGAAAACTGCCGAAGCAGAGCCCGACGATAAAAATTAAAGTGTACAAGTATGCGCTGTCGAGTGTCATAGATTTTACCGGTACCTTTGATAAATAAATATTAAGAGGTAAATTGTTTTTACAGATTATCCCCTTTCTACATAAAAAGCTCAATTCCTGCTATGATCAGTAAAGATGCTGTGCTATAATATGGGAAATTTAGTTAGTGAGAGTTGAGGAACGGTTGTCGTCGATTAACGCAGAAACCAATCTATATCTTGTTCTGGGTAATCCGGTAAGACATTCATTATCACCGGTTATTCATAATGCCGGATTTGAAGCTCTCAAGGTGAATTCTCTTTACCTGGCCAGTGAGGTTTCTGAAGAACAAATCGCAGAGGCAATTGAGGGGTTAAAAGTGCTCGGAATTGCAGGAGCAAATATTACCAGCCCGTTCAAGGAAGCTGTAATCCCTTATCTCGATTCAATAACTGATGTTGCAGAAATGCTCAGGTCGGTAAATACAATAGTTAACAGCAACGGCCGGTTGGTAGGCTACAGTACCGATGGGGCCGGCTTTATTTCCGCCCTTGAACATTTAGCTCCGGACTATGATTTTAATTCACCAGCTACCATAGTCGGAGCCGGTGGAGCTGCCCGTGCAGTCGCTTATGCCCTGGCTGAGAAGGGTGTAGAGGAGTTTAACCTGATTAATCGCAGCAGGGCGAGAGCTGATCTCCTGCACAAACTGCTCATCGATAACTTCTCACTGGAATGCTCAGTACATAGCCTTGAATCACCTGGACTCGATTCTCTTATTAATAAAAGTAGCCTCATCGTTTATACTTTGCCAACAGATTCTTTGGAATTTATTAGTGCGCTTCAAAACAGATATCCTCAGAAAGCGCCAGCGGATAGAACAATTATGATTGATCTTCGTTATAGTCCTTCGGTTACAGAAGTTATGAAACAGTTTATCAAAGCAGGGGGCAGGGCTTTTAACGGTTCCGAAATGCTTTTCGGACAGGCACTTTATGCCTTTGAACTTTTTACCGGTTTATCTGCGCCGGTTGAAGCCATGCGCCAGGCTTATAATAAAGCACTGGAGAAGGGAGATTAATATTGACTGTATTAAGCATGCAGCGGATCGTGTCAGTATTGCTCGATTCGGGTCTGGTCAGCAGCAGCAAATTGGATGAAGTTGAATTGGAGTCAAGAAATACGGGTAAGAAGAAACTGCGTTTGATTGTAGAAAAGGGTTTGCTCAACGAAGAAAAATTACTGAACATTTTGGAAAGAGAACTTCAAATCCCCCAGGTTAATCTTAACCAGATCAGAATTGAAGGGGGGACTGTCTCTTCAGTTCCGCCGGAAATAGCCCACCGTCATAATGTGATCCCCATTGATAAACAGAATAAAAAGCTGACTCTGGCCATGTCAGATCCTTTTGATCTGGAGGCCATCGATGAAGTCTCCATGATTACCGGTTGTGAAGTCAATCCGGTTTTGGCCAGGGAGAGCGCCATAAAACACCTGATTGCCCATCATTATGGTTTCAGAGATTATGATGATTTGGATGAACCCGCTGATAACGGAAATATCTATTCTGAGCAGTCACCGGTGGTCAGGATGGTGAATTCATTGATCGAAAAAGCCATAGAGGAAGGGGCCAGTGATATACATCTTGAGCCGAACAGGGAAACCCTGCGAATCAGAATGCGCCTGGATGGGATACTGCACGATCTTTCGTCACCGCCGAAACAGGCCCAGGCAAACATTATATCGAGGGTTAAGATAATGTCCGGGCTCGACATCGCCGAAAAGAGGCTGCCCCAGGATGGAAATATCGATTGGAAAGGTGAAAAGGAGGGTATAAACCTTCGTATATCTACCCTGCCGACCATTTACGGTGAAAAAGTAGTGATCAGGTTGCTCGAAAAAGAGAAGATCGTTTTACCACTGGAGAACCTCGGTTTTGCTCCGGAAAATTTCCGGGTGTTGATGAGGCTCCTGTTGAACCAGCATGGCTTACTGTTGGTGACCGGACCAACCGGGTGCGGCAAAACCACCACCCTGTATTCCGCCCTGAATTACTTAAACCGGCCTGAAGACAATATTGTGACCGTTGAAGATCCTGTCGAATACAGGTTGGACAGGATAAATCAGGTCCAGGTGAATAGACGGATCAACAGGACATTTGCCGGTTCCCTGCGCTCAATTCTTCGCCAGGACCCGAACATCATCATGGTCGGAGAGATAAGAGATCTGGAGACGGCAAAAATAACCACCCAGGCTGCCCTGACCGGCCACCTGGTCCTGAGTACCCTCCACACTAATAATGCTGCAGGGGCGGTGACGCGCCTGATCGATATGGGCCTGGAAGATTATCTTGTAACCGCTTCACTTTTAGGAGTAATCGCCCAACGCCTGGTTCGAAAAATCTGTTCGGAATGCAGGGAGGAATATAGATTAAGTGATCAGGAGAAAATATTCTACAACCGTTTTTTCCGTAAAGACCCTCCCCCCAGTCTAATCAGGGGTGGAAAATGCAGGTCATGCAATAATACTGGTTACCGCAACCGGACTTCGATCCAGGAAATACTGGTTCTCGACCAGGAATTGCAGGATCTCATCCTGAAAGGAGCAACAGCGGAGATATTGCACAGGAAGGCCTTTGAAAAGGGAATGAAATCGCTCGTCGATGACGGACAACGGGCTGTCGAATCGGGAATTACAACTGTGTCAGAGATTATCCGCAGCACATTCAGCAGTATTTTCGACTCAAGGATTTCCGGTAGCGAGGAGAGCCTGATTTATCTGGCAAAACTTTACCACGACCTGCAAAAAGACTAGAAACAGAAAAGAGGGATAAAGAGTTGGGATAGAAAACTTCATATACCGCAATGAAAAAGCTTTCACCCTGATCGAGCTGCTCTGCGTGGTTGCCCTGCTGGGAATGGTTGTCCTGATTGCTGCCCCGGCGGTTGCGGAAATGGGTAAAAATCAAACTCTCGAAATTGCCGCTCGCAATTTGGCTTTCGATATGCGAAAATCACAGCAGAAGGCGATTACTGCCGGCTGGACGCAGACTATCGAATTCCGGGACCATCTGAATGAATACAGGCTGAAAGACGGTAAGACCGGTGATTATATCAAAGTCGATTATCCGGAGGGAATTTATGTCTGCGCCAATAATTTTCCAGGGACAGGCAGCCTGCGAACCCTCAGTTTTACCCGCAGTGGTGCACCGAATCAGGGTGGTACTCTAGCCCTGGAAAATAGTACCGGGAAAATTTTATATATTATCCTCACCCCGGCGACTGGGAGAGTCAGGGTATCGGAACAACCGCCCGATAACTGGTAATCAGGAGAAGAAGTTGAGGAGATTGTTCAGGAAATTATCGAATATATCCGTTGAGAAAGACGATAATTTTCGTCGAGAGCAGGATTTTTTATATCATAAGGATAATATTTTAAAATTAGGTTATTTTCAGGGAGGAGACCGGATTGGACGCTCTAAAGGTACTGGTGATTCACGGGCCAAACTTGAACCTGCTCGGTTCGAGGGAACCGGAGATCTATGGGAAAACGACACTGGAAGAAATCAATAATTTACTGTTGGAAAGAGCAAAAAAGCTCGGTGTAGATTTGAATACTTTTCAGTCAAATCATGAAGGAGAGATCATCGACCGGATCCAGGGAGCAGTTGGTACCTGCCATGGGATACTGATCAACCCCGGAGCCTTTACCCATTACAGCTACGCTATCAGGGACGCCCTTGTTTCATCGGCGCTAACGACAGTTGAGGTCCACCTGAGCAATACATACTCCCGCGAAGATTTCAGACACAGATCCGTTATATCTGCAGTGTCTAGAGGAGTAATCTGCGGTTTTGGCTCCCAGAGCTACCTTTTGGGGCTGGAGGCGCTGGTCGATATTATTTCAGAGGCAAATGCCCGCTGATGTCCGATAAACTAAAAGGTATCAGGAAATTGATAAAAAAAAATAATCTGGACGTCCTGCTGGTTACAAATCCGCAGAACCGTCGATATCTGAGTGGGTTTACCGGGACCGGCGGGGTACTTCTGATCAGTGTCGATAAAGCGCTCCTGGTTACCGATTTCAGGTATACCGAACAGGCAGCTGCTCAGGCTGACCAGTTCGAAGTAAAACTGTGGAAGGAAGATCTGTACCAGAACCTGGCCGTAATTGTCCGGGAATATGGCTGGGAAAAGATTGGCTTTGAAGCAAAAAACGTGGTATTTTCAACATACAGGGAAATGCAGGATAAGCTTCCGGGAGAACTTGTAGCGGTTGAGACAAGTGCGGAAGAGTTAAGAATGGTGAAGGATGAAAAAGAACTGGAACTGCTCAGCCGGGCTGCCGAATTGCTGGACAGGGCTTTCGGTTACCTGCTGGAGATAATCAGGCCGGGGATGACAGAGCAGGAACTTGCGCTGGAGCTTGAAATATACCTGCTGAAGTCGGGTGCCGAGAAGAGAGCTTTTAATTATATTGTTGCTTCCGGAATCAGGGGTGCAATGCCTCACGGAACGGCGTCATCCAAGGTGATGCAGGATGGTGAACTGGTCACCATCGATTTCGGAGCTGTTTTTGACGGATATGCCACTGATATGACCCGTACCGTGTCGCTGGGTGAACCAGACGAGAAACAGAGAGAAGTATATGATATTGTATACCGGGCTCAAAAAAATGCAGCAGAAGCGATTAGACCGGGCCTGAAGGGGTTTGAAATCGATACCGTGGCACGGGATATTATTACTGAAGCCGGTTATGGAGAACAATTTGGCCACGGGTTGGGTCATGGTGTAGGTCTGGAAACTCATGAACAACCGGTACTGAATCCAAAAAGTAAAACTATTCTCAAGGCGGGAATGGTTGTAACCGTGGAACCGGGTATCTATATCCCCGGCTGGGGCGGAGTGCGTATAGAAGACATGGTTGTTGTTACAAAAGAGGGCATGTCAGTGCTGACTAAAAGTCCGCGGGAATTGACGGTTATCCAGACAGAAAATAGAGAAGGGCGGATCCTACAATGATTTCTACAAATGATTTTCACACCGGTATAACTATCGAATATGATGGTGATATTTTCACTGTCCTTGAATTCCAGCATGTTAAACCGGGCAAGGGAGCGGCTTTTGTCCGCTCAAAACTTAAAAATCTGCGGACAGGTTCGATTGTTGATAAAACTTTCAGGGCAGGAGAAAAGGTTGCCAGGGCTCATCTGGAGAAGAAAGAGATGGAATACCTCTACCGCGATGATGATCATTTTAACCTGATGGATACGGAGTCATACGAGCAGATAACCCTTACGGAAGAACAGATCGGAGAGGGTGTTAAGTACCTGAAAGAAAACGATAAAATATTCGTTGTCTTTTACGGTGAAAAGGTAGTCGGGGTTGACATCCCGATTACGGTTATTCTAAAGGTAACGGAAACTGAACCGGGAGTAAAAGGTGATACTGCAACGGGGGCAACCAAGCCTGCTACACTGGAAACCGGAGTGGTTGTTCAGGTTCCCCTGTTTATTAATAACGGGGATTCTGTTAAAATAGATACCCGAACCGGTGGATACATTGAAAGAGCATAAGTAGGAAAATAAAAGGAGGGAAAGCAAATGACTGAGGAACTGAGAGTAAGGGTTTCGTACCTGAGAGGTTATGCCGAAGGATTGGACCTGGGTGAAGAAAGCAAAGAACAGAAGGTACTCCAAAAAGTGATCGACCTACTGGAAGATATTTCCGATGAAATGGAACAATTAAGAATTGATTACGAAGAGCTTTTCGAATATACAGAAGCAATCGACGATGATCTGACTGATCTGGAAGACGATTTCTATGAAGATGATGAAGAGTACGAAGACGAGTATGATGATTTTGATGAGGGGTTTTCCATCGAGTGTCCCAACTGCCGGGAAATAGTTGTGGTCGATGATGATATCCTTGACCAGGACTCAGCGATCGAGATAACCTGTCCGGGTTGTGGTGAAGTAGTCCTGGTCGATGATGAAGAATGGGAAGAAGATCTTGAAGAATTAATGGAAGAAGACGAAGATAAGGAAGACTAGCCACATCAAAAGCCCGTAAAAATTGAACTGCCCGATTGTGTTTGATATAATGAAAACAGGTGGAAAGTAAGTATTTCTACTAAAAAATATTTATAAAGGGAGGTAATGAAAATGGCAAACGAAGATATTAAGACTCTACCGACTGAACTCGGTGTGGTGAGAATTGCCGATGAAGTAGTCTCCATCATTGCTGGATTGGCTGCTGCTGATATTGAAGGAGTTGCCTCTATGAGCGGCGGAATAGCCGGTGGGATTGCTGAAGTGTTGGGTCGCCGGAACCTCTCAAAAGGAGTTAAGGTTGAAGTTGGCACAGAAGAGGCCAAAATCGATATTTTCCTGATCGTTGATTACGGAGTCCGTATTCCGGATGTAGCCTGGGATATTCAGGAAAGCGTTAAAAACGCAGTCGAAACGATGACTGGCTTAAGAGTTACCCAGGTGAATGTGCATGTGCAGGGTATCCAGTTCCCCCAACAGGAAAATGAAGAGGAAGTGGCTGTGGAAGAAGAAAAGGCCGAAGAGTAAATTTACTTCACCTTTTATTTGAGACTGAAAGGGGGAATTCACAATGAAAACAGCTGCCCGCATACTGATGGTATTTATCGGACTTCTTTTTATCGGTGCGGCACTGTTTCTGCTGGCGCTCAGTTGCGCCTGGTTACCGAACCTGCGGGTAATCATGCCCGGGTGGGCAGACCAGACTATCCTGTTCGCCATTACCGCAGGTTTGGTTCTGATTGGACTGGTATTTACAGCAATTGGTTTTAAGTCCTCGAAAAAGGAAAGCAGTGCTATTTTGAAGGGCAGTGAATTCGGAGAAGTACAGATTTCGATTACTGCCGTGGAAAATATGGTTCTGCGGGTCATTCAGCAGACCCAGGGAATTAAAGATGTAAGCAGACAGGTCACTTATACACCGGACGGAATGATCGTCCGGGTTAAAATCAGGGTGATGCCCGATGTGGCTATCCCCGGTCTGACAACAGACCTGCAGTCAAGGATCAAGGAGTATCTTGAAGAGATAACCGGAGTTACGGTCCATGAAGTGAAGGTTACGGTTGAAAACATTATAGTTGATCAGGCGGTTTCAAAAAGGTAGATCGAATAAAGATTAAAAGGGAGGAGTATGTGTTGTCCGAGCTGAATTGGTGGGTGGTGCTTAGCAAACATTGGGGCAAAATACTTGGAGGATTGCTCGGTCTGTTCTTCGCCCTGCTTGTAATTAAATATGGTTTTTGGTCCAGCGTTTTTATATTCTTCTGTATCGGAGTTGGGTTGTTAATCGGCTGGCGAATAAAAGATATCAGCAGATTCTTTAAACGCCTCTTTTCATCAAAAGACGAGTATTAATCTGAATACAGGAATGATGGAGGTACTGCTCAATTGTCCCGTCGCCTGGCACGAGAGGTGGTTTTCCGAGCGCTATTTCAGGTAGATATCGGTAAATGCAGGCCGAAGCAGGCCTTGGTCCGCGCTCTGGAAGGGTTCACCTTTGACATTGATGAAGAACAGTTTATTGAGGAGCTGGTTATCGGTACTATTGATAGCCAGCCTCTTCTTGATCAATTGATCAAGAAGCATCTCGTTAAATGGGATTTGGAGCGTCTCTCTGCAGTTGATCGCAACTTACTTCGAATAGCCCTCTTTGAAATACTCTATCGCCCGGATATCCCATTTGCGGTCTCCATTAATGAAGCGCTGGAACTGGCCAAAAAATACGGCAGTACCGGAGAAGCGGTAGGGTTTATCAACGGTGTGCTCGACCGTGCAGTAGGAGAAACTCTTGGAAAAGAATCATAAACAGTCTCTTTACCTCGGTATTGACACTTCGGCTTACACATCTTCACTTGCAATAGCAGATCAAAATGAAAAGCTTCTCTATGACGGGCGATTTGCGCTGGCAGTAAAAGAAGGAAATCTTGGACTGCGCCAGTCTGAGGCGGTATTTGCCCATATTCAAAATATGCCCACCTTATTTAAGGCAGAGAGAGCGCAGAAAGTATTAAAGCACGGAATTATCCACGCGGTTGCATCGGCAGCACGACCCAGACCGGTGGAAGGTTCTTATATGCCGGTGTTCAAGGTAGGAGAAGCCTTTGGTTTGATGCTCACTCAAGCTGCAGGCTTTAATTATTTCTCCTCAACGCACCAGGAGGGCCATATATTTTCCGGACTCTGGTCTGCCGGGTTAGGAGGTGGTCGTTACCTGGTCGTTCACCTGTCAGGCGGAACTACAGAAATTATAGATGCTGAAGAAACCTCTCCGGGTGTTCTTAAAATAAAACTGCTCGGCGGCAGCGAGGATTTGAAAGCCGGGCAGTTCATCGACAGGATTGGCCGCCTGCTGAATCTAAAATTTCCCGCCGGCCCGGAACTCGAGAAAGTGGCTTCTCTCTGTGAAAAAACCTCCATTACACTTCCGGTAGCGGTCAGGGGTAATAAAATCAGCTTTTCCGGTCCGGCCAGCCAGGCCGAACGCCTTCTTGAAAACGGCTGCAACAAGGAAGCATTGGCCAGGGCCGTTGAGATCTGTATCGCCGATTCTCTTTCAACAGCAGTTAATAATCTGAAAAACAGTCCGGATGCATACAATGGATTACTTGCTGTGGGCGGGGTAGCGGCCAACCGTTTTATCAGGCAGCGTCTCCAGAGCAAATTGGCCGGATGGAAAATATATTTTGCCGAACCTCGATTTTCATCAGATAATGCGGTCGGACTGGCCGTTCAGGCTGCCAGGTTGGAAAAAAGTTCAGAATAATCCATTGAGAGGAATTCAACAAGAGATGAAGAAAGTAAAAATAATATGTACTGCTTGCGATATATAGTGGGGTGAGATCTAATAAATGACCAAAGTATTTTTTAGCAGCTGGAATAGCCGGATTGTTGACGAACGAAATAAAAAAGAAGAGGAACGGACTGAGTTAACTGAAATAGGTATTCCCAAAAAGGTTGAAAACAAGGAGATAAAAGCATTTATCGGTTGGGCCGGATTGGTCATAATCGATCCACAGTACGATCCGGTTCGGGCACTTAAAGAATATTATTACAAAATGCAGGATGAATCCTGTGGACGCTGTATTCCCTGCAGGGTGGGAAGCAGGGTAATAGCCGACCGTTTAAATAGGCTGGTTAACGGTGAAGGCACAGAAGGCGATCTGGGCTATCTAAAAGAAATCGCGACCCTGGTGCGGGAAGGTTCACTCTGTGAACTGGGCATATCATCGCCTGTTCCCCTTCTCCATGCCCTGGAGTACTTTGAGGAAAACTTCAAAACGTTCTTGCATCCGGATAAAACGGAACCGGATAAAACAGAGGAATACCGTTCCATCCTTTCTGCGCCATGCCGTAATGGCTGCCCGGCACATATCAATATTCCAAAATATATCGAATGCATTAAAGAGGGCAACTACGAAGAAGCACTAGCTGTCAACCGTGAAAAGACACCGCTGGTTGGTACATTAGGCCGGGTATGTGTCCATCCCTGTGAGTCAAACTGTAACCGCCAGCCGGTAGATCAGGCTCTTTCGATCAGATTGCTCAAAAGGTTTGTAGCTGATTTTGGGCGTAAAAACGGCTATGATGCTACTTTAAATAAACCGACTATCGATCAGAATTCTAACCAGGTTGCAGTAATAGGCGCCGGTCCGGCCGGAATCAATGCTGCTTACCAGCTTGCACTTAAAGGATACAGGGTTACAATTTTTGAAGCGTTACCCATAGCGGGCGGAATGCTTGCGGTCGGTATTCCCAGCTATCGCCTTCCCCGGGACATACTCAACGCAGAAATTGACTTTGTAAAAAGCCTGGGAGTAGAAATCAGGTTGAATGTAAAGGTTGGAGTTGATATATCACTTGACCAGATACGCGAGGAAGGTTTTAAAGCAATTTTTATTGCTACCGGGCTGCATGACAGCGCAGTTATGGGCTGTGAAGGCGAAGAGGAGTGCTACTACGGTTATATGCCGGGTGTTGAATTTTTAAGAAAGATTAACCTGGGACAGAAAGTTGACCTGGGTGATAAAGTTGCCGTTATCGGAGGCGGTAATGTTGCCATGGATTGTGCCCGCTCTGCAGTCAGGATGGGAGTAAAAGAAGTCCATCTGGTATACCGCCGCAGCAGGAATGAGATGCCTGCCAATAAAGCAGAAATAGATGCCGCCGAGGAAGAAGGCGTAATCTTCCATATGCTGGCCAACCCAACGGTTATTCTCGAAAAAAGCGGCTGTGTCAGCGGTATGGAGTGCATCAAAATGGAGTTGGGCGAACCGGACGCAAGTGGACGGCGCAGGCCGGTTCCGCTCAAAGGCTCGGAATTTATCCTGGCGGTTGATAATATCATTCCCGCCATCGGCCAGGTTGCTGATTTCTGTTTTCTAAATAAAGACTGCGGAATGACTGTAACCGACCGGGGAACGCTGGAAGTGGATAAAGATACCTTTGCTTCTAACGAGCCCGGAATATTTGCCGGAGGTGACGCTGTCCTGGGAGCACGGACAGTTATTGAGGCCATAGCTACAGCCAACAGGGCAGCCGAGGCCATCGATAGTTACCTGAAAAAGGGTAAGGTTCGGGTCGGATATGGTAGGCCGATGGAGAGACAACTGGAAAGTATGGGCGTTTACAGCGAATCAAATGTTCCCGAAATGATCGGAAACAGAACCCGCCTCGAAGAGGCTGTCTGTCCGGCAGAAATCAGGAAAAAAGGTTTCGATGAAGCTGAGCTCGGTTTCCAGAGGCCCGCTGAAGTTACGGCAGAAGCTGCCCGCTGTGTTAAATGCCTAAGGCTTGGTATGGTTGTTCTGGAGCAGGGAGGGACAGAATAATGAAAAAAACACTGAATATAACAATCGACGGTATAAATATTTTTGCCGAAGAGGGAACTACAATTCTTGAAGCAGCTAAATCAAAGGGAATTGAAATCCCGACCCTCTGCTATCATCCCCGTCTTGAACCAATGGGCCACTGCCGGATTTGTATCGTTCAGGTGGAAGGGTTCGAGCGCCCGATGACGTCATGCGATAACCCAATTTTTGAAGGAATGTCAGTAACAACAGACACTCCGAAAATACGAGAAATGCGTAACCAGATATTGGAGTTTGCCCTGGCTACTCACCCCTATAAAGACTGCCTGACCTGTGTACGGACCGGAACCTGCGAGCTGCAGGAAAAGGCTTACTGTTTTCAGTCAAAGCTGCCCGAACAGATTTCCCGGAAGGTTCCCGTTGAAAAAACTGCCGACAACCCCTATATTGTAAAAGATGAAGAAAAGTGTATTCTCTGCGGCCGTTGTATACAGGTCTGCAGGACTAACACAGGGCGTTTTGTTTATGAAATGATCGGAAACGGTGTAAATACGAGGGTTGTTCCTACCAATAACGGTGTGGAATCAAGCCTTGAAGATGCCGGTTGTATTTTTTGCGGTCAGTGTATAGAAGTTTGTCCTGTAGCGGCTATTACGGAAAAAGAGCGGTTTGCAGGTGGCCGTGAGTGGGAGTTGAAAAATGTTCCGGGTATCTGTGTGGAATGTTCCCTGGGTTGTTACCTTGAAAGACAGCTTTCTGACGGGAACCTGATCAAAGTGACTGTCCCCGCTGAAGGAGATAAAGTAAGCTGGCTCTGCAAAAAAGGAAAATTCGGTCTAGTGGACCATCAGAACGAAAAAAAAGCTACCGTTCCGATTAAAATAGATGACGGTAAAAAAATTGAAATAAGCTACGATGAAGCGATAAGAGCGATTGCTGACAGGTTATCTGCTCTTAAAGAGACTAATAATAACGGTAAGATAGCTGTATATACTGACGGACGGCTCAGCTGTGAAGAATATTATCTTCTGCACCGGTTTTCGCGCAATGTCTTGGAAACAGAATATATATTCCCCGGACTCGAGCCGGCCTGGGTTGAAGCCTATACAAAATTGAGAGAAATTGCCGGTATCGGAGTTAACAATCCTACTCCCTTCAATATCAGAAATGCAGAAGCTGTTATGATTATCGGAAGCGGCCTGGAAGATAGCCATCCGGTGGCCGATATGGCTGTCAGACAGGCTGCGCGATATGGTAATGCCGGTATTGTATGCATCACTTCGGAGCCTGAAAAATTCAGTGCCTGGAATAAAAATGTGATTGCGGTCGATCAGGGACATGAAACAGATATTCTGGTTGCTATGTCTGCAGTTTTAAAGGGAGAAGAGATTTCTAAAGCTGCTGAAAGGGCCGGAATAGCGGAATCATATCTGATAACAGCACTGGAACTTATGAAAAATAAAAAATCTGTCATTATTGCCACACCATCTTTTTTCAAATCCGCTGACAGCCTTGCTGTTAATGCACTGTTAGATCTCGCAGAATCTGGCAGGCAGATTGAAAAGGGCAGAAGCAACTTGCTGCTCCTTTCTTCAGCCGTCAATGCAATTGGCATTTTTGAAACCGGACTACTTCCGGTGGGTAAAAAAGAAAAAACAGAAAAAGTTGAAAGCCGGGTCATATCAACTCAAACACTTGAAGAAGAAATTAAAGATGGTAAAATTGCCGGCCTGCTGCTATTAGGGGAAGAGTTCAAATTAGCAAATGACTTAAACCCCGGATTTCTGGCAGTGATAACTGCCAATGAAGCTGAGTATGCAAAATATGCCGATTATATAATTCCCGGCAGGTTGATTATTGAAAAAGACGGTTTCTTCGTCAACGCATCAAACCAGGTCAGATTTAATGAAGCTGCCTGGGAACCGGAAAGCGTTATCGTTGAAGGATGGAAGATTATAGCTGATCTTGCCCGGGCCATGGGAGTTAAATGGTCCTATAACTCGTTAAAAGATGTTCGGGAGGAGATGGAGAACCTCGTTTCCGCAGGCTAACTCCGCGGATTACCAGGTATTGAATAACAACCAAATGCAAAAAGATATACTGATTTTAAAAGTATCTGAGATTAATCGTTATCTGAAAAACCTGATCCAGGGCGATCCCCGTTTAAGGGATGTATGGATCTCCGGTGAGCTGTCAAACTTTAAGCATCATCGTTCAGGGCATATGTACTTTACAGTAAAGGATGCGGTTTCTTCGCTGCGCTGCGTGTTTTTCCGTCGTGAAAACTCCCTGTGCTCTTTTAAACCCGAAGACGGCATGGAAGTTATCTTGCACGGTAACATAGGAGTATATGAACCTGACGGCGTTTATCAGCTCTACGTTGCCGAAATGGAACCGGCAGGATTGGGTTCGCTTTTTATTGCTTTCGAGAAGCTGAAGAAAAGGTTAGCAGAAGAAGGATTATTCCGTGAAGATCATAAAAAAGAGCTTCCCAGGATACCGAAAAAAATCGGGGTCATAACATCACCGACCGGAGCTGCTCTTCAGGATATACTGGCTATCCTGCAAAAAAGGTTGCCAACAGTAGGGGTGGTAGTAGTTGAAAGCCTTGTCCAGGGTGCCGGGGCAGCCCGTGATATTGTCCGGGCTTTCGATATACTGCAGAAAACCAAAGATATTGATCTGATAATCCTTGCCCGTGGGGGAGGCTCTCTGGAAGACCTCTGGCCCTTTAATGAAGAAATTGTGGCCAGGGCAATTTATAGCTCAGGAATTCCGGTAATTTCTGCCGTGGGCCATGAAACAGATTTTACGATAAGCGATTTTGCCGCCGATTTCAGGGCTCCGACTCCGACCGCAGCAGCGACGGCAGCGGTGCCTGACCGCAGAGAACTGCTTGAATCACTTGATAACCTGAGAGACAGGGCTTTAATAACCCTGCAAAGAAGGTTACAGCAGGAAAAACAGCTGCTTGACTATACGGTGGGTGAGAGATTTTTCCGTATACCTGTGGAACGTTTGCGGATAAGCAGGGAAAAACTGGGACAGTTTATTGAAAAGCTGCCCAAAGAGATGATCCGACTGCTGCAGATAAAAGGAATGCAGCTTTCCAATCTTCTTGATAAGCTTGAAAGTTACAGCCCTTTTGGTGTGATGGACCGGGGTTACAGTTTTTGCCGCGACGAAAAGGGTAAAATTATCCGTTCAGTACATGAACTGGAAATTGGAGAACTTATCCAGCTTACCTTCAGAGATGGGCGGGCTGAATGCCGTACAGAAAAGATCGAGGAGGAAGTTTTGGGTGAAGGATAACAAAATAGAGAAGATGAGTTATGAAGAAGCAGTGAAACGGCTTGAGGAGATTGTAAACAGCCTCGAAAATGCCGAAATACCGCTTGAAGAATCGCTGAAAGCTTTTCAGGAGGGTATAGCACTGTCACGTTATTGTCGTGAGAAGTTGGCGGATATTGAGTGCCGGGTTGAGTATCTGCTTAAAGAAGAGCAGAAGGCCATTGGTACGACCCTCTGTAATGATCAAGATGTAGACAGTGGAGAATAAAAATGGAAGAAATTGAGCTTTACATGACCAGGCAGAAACAAAATATCGATCATACCCTCCTGCAAATTTTCAAAACCTTACAGGCAACCTCTGTTTCGAAAGCGATGCATTACAGTGTAGAGGCGGGAGGGAAAAGATTGAGGCCGATCCTTGTCCTGGCCACAGCAGAAACACTTGGCTCAAAAGAACCTTCAGTGATTAATATAGCATGTGCCCTGGAAATGATTCACACTTATTCGCTCATTCATGATGATCTACCTGCAATGGATGACAGCGATCTCAGGAGGGGTGTAAAAACATGTCATAAGGTCTATGGAGAAGCGGTCGCCATCCTGACCGGAGATGCCCTATTGACTTTAGCTTTTAAGCTGCTGGCTGATTACGGATTAGAAACAGGAAGAGGGATAAATGCCCTGCGAATTATCGGGTTAATTGCCCGGGCAGCAGGAGTTGAAGGTATGGTTGGCGGTCAGATTCTAGATCTAGAGGCTGAAGGGAAAGAGCTGTCAGCAGCAGATATCCATGATATTTCCCGGTTAAAGACCGGCGCCCTGATTAATGCTGCTGTTCTTGCCGGTGCGATTGCCGCCGGAGCCTCCGTCGAAGAGGAAAAAATCTTGGAGCGTTATGCCCTGCATATAGGAACGGCTTTTCAAATTGTCGACGATATTCTCGATTATGAATCTACTGAGGATATGATGGGGAAGCCCGTAGGTGCCGATCAGGATCGACTAAAGGCAACATATCCGGCAGTCTACGGCCTTGAAGAGGCAAAACAAAAGGCTGAGTCACATTATAATAAGGCTCTTGGAGCTTTGAAAGAACTGGATAAACCGACTTTTTTACTTGAAATGCTGGCTAAAAAGTTTGTTTACCGGACCAGGTAGCTGCGCTTGCCGGTCGGAATGGAAAGAAAAGTTTCCGGTAAAAATATATAAATAAAAATAGGAGGTTATCGTAATGGCAATGGCCGAAAATAGCTGTGCGCATTTTCTGGAAGTTCTTGCTTCCAAGGCGCCGGTTCCCGGAGGCGGTGGTGCTGCCGCGATGGGTGGTGCAATCGGAATGGCTCTTTCAAACATGGTAGGCAATCTGACAGTTGGGAAAAAGAAGTATGCCGAAGTTGAGGAAGAAGTCAAAGAACTTTTAGGCAAGGGCACAAAGATTATTGAAGAGCTGAAAAAACTGGTAGACAGGGATGCAGAGGTATTTGAGCCTTTGGCAAAAGCTTATGGGTTACCGAAAGATACGCCTGAACAGGTTGCACACAAAGAGAGAGTAATGGAAGAATGTTCAATTGAGGCTTGTTCGGTTCCAATGGAAATAATGCGTAAATCTTATGCCGGGATAAAGATTCATGAAAGAATGGGCCAGATCGGCTCAAAGCTGGCGATTTCCGATGTAGGGTGTGGGGTAGTATTTCTGAAAGCGGCATTGATCAGCGGTCAGTTGAACGTGTTGATCAATCTTGGTTCAATCAAGAATGAAAAATTTGTTCAGGAAACAACCGATGAAATGAGCCGCCTGCTTGATGATGGCATCAGGGTGGCAGATCAGACGTTGGAACTGGTAATCTCGAAATTGACTTGAGCAGTAGCTTTAATTGCCTCAAAACGGCAATGAGATAAATATCTTTATAAGACGAAAGGGGTAAATATAATGAGTTTGGTTATTGATTGTGTAGCTATCGGTGAAGAACTGATGAAAGAGATTGTAAAAGAAACAGGAGAGCTAAAGGCAAAGGGTATCACACCCGGCATTGCAACTCTATTGGTAGGAGATGATTTCGGTGCGAACATGTACCGCGGCCAGGTAGAAAAATTCTGCGAAGAAGCTGGTTTTAACTATGTTAACATGAATCCTGCAGCTGATGTTTCAGAGCAAGAAGTTATAGAGATCGTCAAGAAGCTAAATGATGATCCTGCCGTCAGCGGTATTTTACCTTTAAGGCCTTTTCCGGAACAGATCTCTGACAGCGCAGTAATTAACACGATTGATGTTAATAAAGATATCGACTGCTTCCATCCATTTAACATGGGGAAACTGGCACTTGGCGAGGTAACATTCCCGCCCGCTACTCCGGCAGCGGTTATCGAAATTTTGGAACGGTATGCCCGTGGAGAAGAAAAAGTTGATCCCAAAGATTTCTTTGAAGGAGCAGAAATAGTCGTAGTCGGCCACTCCAATATTGTAGGTAAACCGGTTGCTTATCTGGCAGTAAACCGCAATGCAACAACCTCAATAACCCATGTATTCACCAGTATGAAAGGCAACCTGGCGAAGCATACAACCGGAGCTGATATTCTGATTGTTGCAGCCGGAAAAGCGGATCTAATCGGTCCCGATCTGGTAAAAGAGGGAGCTATTGTGATTGACGTTGGGATTAACCGGGTTAAGGTTCTTGATGAAAAAGGAGAGCCCGTTCTTAACGATAAAGGTAAACCGAAATCGAAGACAGTCGGTGACGTTTCATTCGAAGCAGTTAAAGATAAAACTAAGGCTATCACACCGGTTCCGGGCGGTGTTGGCTCTGTTACAAACAGGATGCTGATGAAGAATGCCCTTAAAGCCTGTAAAATGAGTCATGGGCTCCTCTAAAGCATGAATTAGGATGCTTCAGTATAGTTGAGAAGAAATTACAGTTATGCTATAATATATGTCGATAATCTGACATAAGTGGTGCAGTATTCTAGTTGGCGTCCCTTTCCGAGAACGGGCCTAAAAATCCGTTAAGGGCACATCGATGAAGTTCCTGGTGGTGGCTGCCGACGCCCAGTTGGGAGCTGTTGCTGGGAGTTAAGGAGGACGGGGCGATCTACAATGGCATGTGGGCGATGACCCTGCCTTCGCGGAGACCCATGTTGGTTGTTTGCTGCTTATGGCAGCGGCTACTGCATGGGTATGAACCTGTATGCGGTGAATAGCTGTGTGCAGTGTAGCCTGCCTTGAGTGGAACGGGTGGAGGGAATGAATTCTTAAACCCCTTCTGCAAAAGTGGCTAGGAGAGATCAGACGCCAGTGAGGAAATCTTCTAGACTGCTCTCGAAAGAGAAGCAAACAAGGGATTAAAGTGTGAGCTAAGTGGTAATCCAGCTCCTCTGGTGGTGACACAGTGGGGATAGTCTTAAAAGGGAACTGCCTGGTCGGTAACGACAGGTGATTATCCGGGAAATCCTGCTGGACCTAAGCCGCAAAGTTTACCTGGTTTGCTACCACTTATGTTTCTTTGTACAAAGGTGATGTTTTTTGACCAACAATCGAAAAAACCGAAGCCGTGTTCGCTGGATCGTTACTGCATCGATCTGGACATTTTTTCTGGCAATTATTCTCGGCTTTATCACGCAGTTTTTTGTTAATGAAATCAGGTCAATTATCTTCTCTTTTTTCATATTATTCATAGTTGTAATCCTTGGAATATCATTTGATTTAATAGGAACCGCAGCGGCTGCGGCAAAGGTAGCTCCATTAAATGCCAAGGCGGCAAGGAAAGTTGAAGGAGCAAAAATCGGAGTTTATCTTGTCAAAAATGCAGAACAGGTAGCAAATTTCTGTAATGATGTTGCCGGTGATATCAGCGGTATAATCAGTGGTACACTTGCTGCAGTAATTGTATTGAAGATTGCTATGACATTCACATTTGAACAGGCTGAATTTTACCTGGGCATATTGTTAACAGCAGTTGTGGCTGCATTTACAGTTGGAGGAAAAGCCTGGGGCAAAGTGATTGCCATTAACAATTCAACTGAAGTTATTATGCTGGCCGGTTTGATTATAGCCAGGCTTCAAAAGCCTTTAAGATGGTTCAGGCAGCGCGAAAATAATTCGGGGTGAAAAGAAAAGCATGAAAAGCTTTACAGGGTCTTTAAAATTACCTGAGGATTTAAAAACACTCAGTGACGAGCAGTTGAAAATAGTTGCCGCTGAAGTGCGTGAATATATGATCAGGACGGTAGCGGACAATGGGGGACACCTTGCCGCCAGCCTGGGTGTTGTTGAACTCTCTATTGCCCTCCACTGCAACTATAACAGCCCTCTGGACAGAATTATCTGGGATGTGGGACACCAGAGTTATCCTCACAAACTGCTCACGGGAAGATGGGATGAATTTGCATCGTTGAGGCGCTACAAAGGTCTATGTGGTTTTCCAAAACCATCTGAAAGCGAACATGATCCTTTTGCAACCGGCCACAGCAGCACATCTATTTCGGCAGCACTGGGCTTTGCCCAGGCCCGGGATCATTTGGGTAATAAGTATAAAGTGATTGCTGTTATCGGTGATGGGGCGCTGACAGGTGGTATGGCCTACGAAGCGCTGAACCATGCCGGGCATATTAAAGCTAACCTGATGGTGATCTTGAATGATAACAAGATGTCGATCGGATCAAACGTGGGAAGCATGTCCGCTTACCTGGCGCGGCTTCGTTCCGACCCAAAATATTCGCGGTTAAAAGAAGATTTTGAGCACTTTGTTAAACGTATACCACTGGTTGGAAATAAAATTGTGCATACTGCAGAGCGAATTAAAGGCGGACTTAAATATTTGATCATGCCCGGTATGCTTTTTGAAGAGCTTGGATTTACCTATTTCGGACCTGTTGACGGGCACAACATAAAAGCGATCAGGAATGTGCTCAGGCAGGCTGATAAATTGAAAGGACCTGTGCTGGTTCATGTTGTAACGGAAAAAGGAAAAGGTTACAGTTTCGCCGAGGAATCACCGGATATATTTCACGGCGTGGGACCTTTCAACCTGTCCAATGGCCTGCCACTCAAGAAGAAGAGCCCGACCTACACAGAAGTATTCGGTAAGACAATGCTGAAATTAGCTGAAGAAAATGAAAACCTGGTGGCTATTACAGCTGCAATGACAGCCGGAACAGGATTGAATAAATTTTCAAAGCGATATCCTGATCGATTCTACGATGTTGGCATAGCTGAACAGCATGCTGTTACCATGGCAGCAGCACTGGCATCTGGAGGAATGCGTCCGGTAGTTGCTGTATACAGTACTTTTTTGCAGAGGGCTTTTGATCAGATGCTGCACGATACATGTATGCAAAAACTCCCGGTTATATTTGCCATTGACCGGGCTGGCATCGTCGGTGAAGATGGTGAAACGCACCAGGGTCTCTTTGATTTGACCTATCTGCGCAGTATGCCGAATATGGCGATCATGGCTCCTTCGAATGCAGCTGAAATGCAGAATATGCTTTACACAGCGGCAAATTACAAAAAGGGTCCGGTAGCGATTCGTTATCCAAGAGATAAGGTTAGCGATCCAGATCTTAAGGAGCCACAAATTGTCCCCTGGGGTAAAGGTGAACTGCTGCAGCAAGGAGAAGATATTCTACTCATTGGTGTCGGGCCCGTTGTCGAGTCAGCGATGCAGGCAGCAGAAAGGCTGATCTGGCAGGGTGTTAAGGCCGCAGTTATTAATGCCCGTTTCGTTAAACCGCTGGATGAAGAACTGATTGCCAGTTGGGCGCTTAAGTGTGGAAAAGTTATAACCATTGAAGAAAATATTCTGGCCGGCGGTTTCGGCAGCGGCATTGTTGAAATGTTTGAAAAAAAAGGAATAGCTGCTCCTGTGAAGAGTCTGGCTATAGATGATCGTTTTGTCGAACACGGCACCAGGGCAGAGATTCTTACCTGCTACGGACTGAATGCAGAAAACATTTTTAACGCTGCCCTGGCTTTTTGCGGTAAAGAGGCAGTGAAGGAGATCAATTGAAGCAAAAATCAAAAAAAAACAGGTTGGACCGGATATTGATAGAAAGCCGGCCTGATTTCAGCCGTAACCGTATTCAGGCTGAAATCATGGCCGGCAATGTATTTGTAAATGGAATACCCGTGGATAAACCGGGGATGCCGGTTGATATTACTTCAGAGATTATGATCAGGGAAACAGAAAATCCTTATGTTAGCCGGGGCGGATTAAAACTGGAAGGAGCATTAAATGATTTCTCTTTGAATGTTACTTCCTTGTCTATCCTGGATGTGGGAGCATCAACCGGTGGTTTTACAGATTGTCTCCTGCAAAAAGGAGCAAAAGAAATATTTGCACTTGATGTGGGCTATGGGCAGCTGGCTTATAATTTGCGTGTCGATCCAAGGGTTAAAGTATTTGAACGAACTAATATACGCTATGTTGAACCCGGAGATTTGCCTGACAAAATTGACCTTGCCGTGGTCGATGTATCGTTTATCTCTCTACGGAAAGTTTTGCCTGTATTTCATCGACTAAGTATTTCAACTGTTCTGGCCCTGATCAAGCCTCAATTTGAAGTGGGGAAAAAAGATGCTGACAGGGGCGGAGGTATCATCAGAGATCCGGCTCTGCATAAAAAGGTTATTGAAGATATAATCAGTGATGCCGGGAAAATCGGTTACTGTCCTGCGGGAATAACATTTTCCCGTCATCCCGGGCCTAAAGGAAACATTGAATTTTTCATTCTCCTGAAAGATCCCGGAACAGGACCATGTTACGATGTCGAAGATATGGGAAAACGTATTATTGAAACTGTTCAAAGAGCACACAAGATATTGATGAAGAAGTAACTAATACAGAAGGATCTGAAGGCGCGGCGAAGAATTTTATTTTTAGTCAGATCCGCAGGAGGTTCTTCGTGAAAAAAATTGGTCTAATTCCTAACTGGCACAAAAAAAACTGCAGCCTTGTGGTCGATAAAGTACGCCATTTTTTCAAACAGAGAAAAATAAAATTACAGATTACCGATAGCGAACAGGCAGATTTTTACAGTGAAAAATCACTGGCCGACCAGCTGCAATCATGGCATGATCGTGTTGAATTGATCATTGTGGTGGGCGGAGACGGGACAATCCTACGTGTAGCCAGAGATCTGGCCTGCTGGGAGGTACCCGTGCTCGGTATAAATTTAGGACATACAGGTTTTCTGGCTGAAATTGAAGTTGAACAGATGGAGCGTTTCCTCCAGTATATAGCTACCGATCAGTATTCTTACCAGGAAAGGATGATGATTGAAGCCTGGCTGGTCCGAGAGGAAGAGGAGTTGGGCCGTTATCTTGCCCTGAACGATATTGTAATCTCACGGGGACCTTTTTCCCGAATTATAAATGTGGAAACCTATATTAACAAGGATTACCTGGAACGATATTCCGGTGATGGGGTGATAGTCTCCACTCCTACAGGCTCAACAGGATATTCACTTTCTGCAGGTGGTCCTATTGTCAACCCAACGATGGAACTATTTGTGATTACCCCGATTTGTCCTCATAGTTTATATAACCGGTCAGTGATTATAAACGGAACCGATCAGATGAATCTGCGTATTGATTCCCGCCAGGTTCAGGTTGTCCTTACCGTTGACGGCCAGGTCAGATTTGCCCTTGAAGATAACGATCAGGTTTATATTCACAGTGCCGGGCAAAAGGTTAAAATGGTCTGTTTTGATGATTATTCATTCTACAGAATGCTGCATCAGAAACTTAAGGCATAAGTCCAATCGCATGATTATTTATTAATATTATTCGGGAGGAAAATATATGCTCGTAGAGTTGAGGGTTAATAATTTTGCACTAATTGAAGATCTTACCTTTAACTTTAATTCCGGTTTGAATGTTTTAAGCGGTGAAACAGGAGCCGGTAAGTCAATTGTCATCGGAGCAATTAACCTGCTGCTCGGTGACAGGGCAGCGGTGGATCAGATCAGACAGGGCTGTGAAGAAGCATATGTCGAGGGAATAATCTGCTGCAGCGGTTTTATCCGGGAGGAGACGGACCGGCTGTTATCTGAAGCTGGAATAGAGAGTGATGAAGAGTTATTTCTGGCCCGTGAAGTTTACCGCAGCGGGCGCAGTATCGCCAGGGTAAATGGGAGAGCAGTTCCCGTATCTTTTTTGAAAGAGCTTGGCAAATATCTTATTGACCTGCATGGACAGCATCAGCACCAATCACTTTTGCGCCCGGAACAACACCTAGAACTGCTTGACTCGTTCGGGGGAGAAGAAATAGGTAATTTGCGTGTGAAACTTGAAGAACTCCATAAGAAGAGCAGAGATAAAAGGAAAGAGCTTTCTTTACTCGGTGAAAACAGTGCTGAACGCGAGCGTAAACTAGATATATATAGTTTTCAGATACAGGAGATCCGTGCTGCAGCTCTGATTAACGGGGAGGATGATGAACTATTAAACCGCGAAAGACTTCTCGCTAATGTAGAAAAAATCAGTATTGCCACAGCCAAAGTCTATGAAAATATATATGCCGGTGAAGAATCGGGTATGATACCGGCACTTACCGACAGCTTGAGAAGCTCTGAAGCGATGTTAGCGGAAGCGGCAAAGGTTGATCCGGATTTGAATCCTTTGGTTGAACTACTGGGAAGCGCTTCAACACAGCTTGAAGAGGCAGCACACGAGTTGCGAAATTACCAGGAAAAACTTGAGTTTGAACCGGGTGAACTGAACAGTATCCAGGAACGTCTGAATTTGATCAATACTCTGAAACGAAAATATGGATCAACTATCGGGGACATTCAGAAATTTGCTGAACAGAGTGAGTCAGAGATGGAACGCCTGAAAAACAGTGAGGCGGTGGCTGCAGAACTCGAGGAAGAGATCAGGAACCTGGAAAAAGAGATGTATAAAATAAGCCTGCTAATTCATAGTATCCGGGTGGATACTGCAAAAGTTCTTGAGTCGAAACTGGAAGAATGCCTTGATGAACTTGCTCTTCCAAATGCACGGTTTGAAGTGAAAATTGAGGAAAAAGAAAACATCACCCCAAAAGGACTGGATCATGTTGAATTTCTTTTTTCGGCAAACCCAGGGGAAGAAGTTAAGCCACTGGCAAAAATTATTTCAGGCGGAGAGGTCTCCCGTGTCATGCTTGCCCTGAAATCGATACTGGCCAGGCAGGATGTTATGCCCACCCTGGTTTTTGATGAGGTGGATGCCGGTATAGGCGGTGTTACGATTCAGGCTGTAGCAGAGAAACTGGCCAGCCTGGCGATACACCACCAGGTAATGTGTGTAACGCACAGTCCACAGATAGCTGTTATGGCAGACAGGCATTTCCGTTTATTTAAGGAAAAGATCGGAGCGAGGACAATCACCTGCTCAGAGATTGTCGTAGACCAGAGCAGGCGGGAAGAGCTGGCTCGTATGCTGGATGGTGCGGGTATAGATCAGGTAGGCCTGATGCACGTCGACAGCCTTCTCGAGAGGGCTGAACGCTTTAAAAAAGAATCTGTCCGCTAAGTTAACGGGGGTTTTCAGATGCTTCTTGAAGATATGATGACGCGGAAATTCGCGACATTGCAATCAGAAAGTACCCTCCGGGAAGCTGTCCGGTTACTTCGGAACAGTCAGCGAGACGGATTGCCGATCCTTAACAGTGACGGAACTCTCGCCGGAATATTTACAAAGACAAACCTGTATGATGTTTTACTGAAAAATATTGACATGGGTGACACTATCAGCGGTTATTATAACCCGAATGTGGTGAAAATTTCAAAAGACTTAAGCTATGATGAAGTGATTGACGCCGTTCGCCGGATTCCTGTCGGAACCGGAGTAGTAGTTGACAGGGAAGATAAGGTGGTTGGCCTTTTTACCAAGGTGGAGCTTATTACCGCTCTTTTTAAGGAAGAGAGACTGCTTAATACCAGGTTAAATGCTATGTACCAGGCCATGCACAATGCATTGATTTCAATTGACGAAAAATGTCAGATTAACTTTATAAACCGTGCGGCTGAGCAGCTTTTTAGTTTAGATCATGAGGAAGCAGAAGGTAAACGGCTTACTGACATTCTACCAGGTCTCGATATGGGCAGGGTTCTGGAAGATGGTATTGTGGAAATTGGTATGAATTATTCAATTCATGAGACCAAAACAGTTGTTAACAAAACGCCACTGATTGATAACGGACGGGTTATCGGAGCAATAGCCATTTTTCAGGATCTGACTGAACTTGAACTGATCGCAGAAGAAATGAGTACGGTCAAAAGGTTAAACCAGACCCTGAGAACAGTGCTTGATATAGGCTACGATGCACTGGTTGTTGTTGATGAAATGGGCAAGATAGTTCTTGTAAACCGTATATTTCTCGATTTTATACGTCTCGAAGAAAATTCAGTTATGTCCAGGCCGGTCAATGAGATACTTGAAAACAGCAGGCTGCATGTTGTTAGTAAAACCGGCATTCCGGAAATTAATGATATACAGTTTATTGATGGTAAACCCTATGTGGTATCACGACTGCCCATAGTCAGGGACGGGCAGGTTATCGGCGCTGTGGGAAAAATCAGTTTCAGAAGAGTAGATGAATTAAGAGAACTTGCCGGAAAACTGGAAACCATGAACAGCAGGTTGACCCACTTTCAGGAAGAGTTAAAAAAAGAAAGATTTCAGAAACATCCATATACATTCGATGATATAATAACGATTAATCCGGCCATGCAGAGGTTGCTAAGAGAAGCACAACAGGCGGCACAGGGTTTATCAACGGTGCTGATCAGCGGTGAAAGCGGCGTAGGAAAAGAACTTTTAGCACAGGCTATCCATCAGGCTGGGTTACGCCAGAACGCTCCATTCATAAAAGTTAATTGTGCCGCAATACCTGAGAATCTTCTCGAAACAGAATTTTTTGGCTATGCTCCCGGAGCTTTTACCGGGGCTCATAAAAATGGTAAAAAAGGCCGATTGGATCTGGCAGATGGCGGAACACTTTTTCTCGACGAAATCGGTGATATGCCCCTAACCTTGCAGGGCAAGCTCTTAAGAGTTTTGCAGGATCAGGCTTTCGAAAGAATTGGTGGAACTTCAACCATCCGGGTCGATATCAGATTCATTGCCGCAACAAACCAGCGGCTTGAGGAAAAAGTCAATGCCGGCACCTTTAGAAAAGATCTATATTTCAGGCTTAATGTGATACCGCTTCCAATACCGCCACTACGAGAACGGGTTGAAGATATACTGCCTTTGGTCCATGCTTTTTTAAGAAAGTATAACCTCATATTCGGTATGCAAGTTAGTGATATAACTGAAGATGCTTTAAGTGTGCTCCGTGCATATAGTTGGCCGGGTAACATACGTGAACTTGAAAACGTTGTGGAGCGGGCGATGAACTTTACAGGAGAGGATACAATCAGGGTTGAGCATCTTCCACCCCAGATACGAGCGGGGTCTGAAATCCAGAGGAGTGAGCCTTTAAATAACAAGGAAGATCCACCTATTCCAGATTATCGGTGGAAAAGAGACGAACAGGAACGGGACATGATCAGCAGAGCGCTTCAACAGTCCGGAGGTAATAAAAGCAGGGCTGCAAGGACTCTTGGCATGAGCAGGTCGTGGCTCTACGAAAAAATGGATAAACTTGGAATTAAATAGGAAGTAATTATAAAAAGGAAATCATTATATCAAGAGGAGGAAGGAAAATGGATTTTGAATTATCAACCGAGCAGCTGGCCATGCAGAAAATGGCTCATGAATATGTTGAGAAAGAAGTTATCCCCATAGCGGCCGAATATGATGAAAAAGAAGAGATGCCTGTGGATCTGGTTCGCAAGATGGTTGCTGAGGGTTTTGCTTCAATTAGTATACCTGAAGAGTATGGCGGAGCAGGGATGGATGAAGTTACTGTCTGTATCGTTACCGAAGAGCTGGGACGTGGCTGTGCCGGTATTGCAACCGGTGTAGGTGCAAACTCACTCGCCTCTCTGCCGATTCAACTGGCCGGAAATGAAGAACAGAAAGAAAAATACCTTACAGATATCTGCAGCGGAAAGCTTGCCTCATTTTGCCTTACCGAACCGAATGCCGGGTCGGATGTAGGTTCGATTTCGACAACTGCAATAAAGGATGGCTCAGATTATGTAATTAACGGCTGTAAATGTTTTATCACAAACGGCACCTATGCCGATTATTATGTTGTTTTTGCCATCGTAGATCCTAAGCGAGGAGCCCGGACACTTACCCCTTTTGTTGTGGAAAGAGGAACACCGGGGATTGACGCTACCCGAAAAGAGAAAAAAATGGGCATCAGGGCCAGTAATACGGCGCATGTTATCTTCGAAGATGTCCGTATTCCTGAAGTAAATATGTTGGGCAAGGAAGGCAGTGGTTTCAGAGTTGCCATGGAGACATTTGATATATCGAGGCCGATGATTGCTTCACTGGCTGTAGGAGTGGCCAGAGCAGCATATGAAGCTGCAGCCGATTATGCCCGGGAAAGAATCCAGTTTGGAAAACCGATCATTCAGCAGCAGGCAATCCAGTTTATGCTGGCTGATATGGCGATGGAGATTGAGGCTGCCCGCTCCCTGGTACTGAGGGTAGCCGGCATGATCGGGAAGACCGAGAAACGCCTGTCGCCTTATTCTGCTATGGCAAAAGCGTTTGCCGGTGATACGGCTATGAAAGTTACCGTTGATGCCCTGCAGGTAATGGGGGGTTACGGTTATTGCCGGGAATACCCCATGGAGAAATATATGCGTGATGCGAAAATAATGCAGATTTATGAGGGAACCAACCAGATCCAACGATTGGTAATTGCAAACAGTATAATCGGCGGCAAATTATAATCCGAAATTTACCAGAAAGGATGAGAATAATCAGCGATCATATGAGAGAAGTAACCCTTTCAACGAGTTATCTTTATCGCGGCAGGATTATCAATGTTCGACAGGACAGGGTAAAGGTTCAGAGCGGTAAAGTTGCTTTTCGCGAGGTTGTGGAACACCCCGGAGCAGTAGCGGTATTGGCTGTGAATGAATCAAATAAAGTATTTTTTGTCAGGCAGCACCGTCAGCCGGCCGGGGAAATATTGCTTGAAATACCGGCCGGTAAGCTGGAAATTGGCGAAGAACCACTTAAGTGCGCCCGTCGCGAGCTGCTCGAAGAAACAGGGCTGGAGGCAGAAGATTGGATGGAGCTGATCAGGTTTTATCCCTCGCCAGGTTTTTGTGATGAAATGATTTACCTCTTCCAGGCCGGAAAATTAAGCGAAACAGCAAATCAGAATACTGATCCCGAAGAATTTATAACAGTTGAGAAAATTTCTCTGAATGATGCTGCAGAAATGATAGCAGACGGCAGGATCAGGGATGGAAAAACAATCATTGCTATACAATTTGCCCTGTTAGACAAATTATGATTTGAAAATATTTTAAATTAATTGAGTATATTGATATTTTTATGCAGGTATTTATTTACCTGCCGTTGAAATAATTAAAACTTAGTTTAGTGAGGAAATTTAAGGTATGCAAACGCAGTTAGGACATTACAGTAACTACTTGGCAGTCGAAAAAGGACTTTCACAAAATACCCTGGAGTCGTACCGGCGTGATCTCAAGAAATTTATTACTTTCATGCATAAACATGAAAAGACTAAACCGGTAGATATAAGCCGGTCAGATTTAAACATGTTTATCATCGAATTGAAGAAAAATGGCCACGCTACTTCTTCAATTTCGCGCTGTATTGCTTCTATTCGTTCATTTTTCACTTTTTTACTTAACGAGGGAATGATCGAAAGTAATCCGGCATTGGAGCTGGAAACACCGCGTATAGAAAAAAAACTACCCCGCGTACTTACTACAAAAGAAGTTGATGATCTGCTGAGCCAACCGATTGCCGGAAAAAATAACGGCTTACGGGATAAGGCTATGTTGGAACTGCTTTATGCTTCCGGTATTCGTGTTTCTGAATTAGTCTCGTTGAATCTAACTGACTTTGATCCAAAAGTCGGTTACCTGCGATGCCGTGGTAAAGGCATGAAAGAACGAATTGTGCCTATAGGATCTGTAGCTATTAATTCTGTCAATGAATATATTAAGGGAGCCAGGTCAAAACTGCTGAAAAATAATGGAGAAATTTCCCTCTTTGTAAACCAGCACGGCAAGAGGATGACGAGGCAGGGTTTTTGGAAAATTCTTAAGAAATATGCACGGAAATCGAACATTAACGGTGAAATTACACCCCACACACTGCGCCATTCTTTTGCCACACACCTTTTGGAAAATGGCGCAGACCTCAGATCTGTCCAGGAAATGTTGGGCCACTCTGACATTTCCACTACCCAGATATATACCCAGATAACCAGAAAGAAGATACGGGAAGTATATGACAAAACCCACCCCCGAGCCTGACCAACTCCGGAAGAGAGCAATTATTATTGTCCTGGATGGCGCAGGTGCGGGTGCCTTACCTGATGCAGATGACTATGGTGATCTAGGTTCAGATACTCTGCGTAATGTGATCAGAAAACATGGACCGCTGGACCTGAAAAATCTTTATAGCCTCGGTTTGGGGGAAGCCCTGAAATTATCTTCTGTAAAGAGGATATCAAAATTTTCTCCCGTCTTTTACGGTCTGATGGCGCCTCTTTCACCAGGAAAAGATACTACAAGCGGCCACTGGGAGATCTCCGGTATTGTCATGGAAAGCAGCTTTCCTGTTTTTCCCGACGGTTTCCCTCGGGAACTAATTGATCGCTTTTCAAAAGAGATCGGCCGGGGTGTGCTCGGGAATATCGCTGCTTCAGGAACCGAGATAATTGAGCGACTGGGTGAAAAGCATATTAAAACCGGTTTCCCGATAATATATACTTCAGCCGATAGTGTTTTCCAGATCGCGGCGCATGAGAAAATAGTTCCCTTGGAAACTCTATATCACTGGTCAGAAATTGCCAGGTCTCTCCTGACCGGAAAAAATGCGGTCGGCAGGGTTATTGCCCGTCCATTTGTCGGAGAACCCGGTTCATTTAAGAGGACTGCCGGCAGGCATGATTACTCACTTTCACCTCCGGGTAAAACACTGCTTGATACAGCCATGGAGAGAGGGTATCCTGTAGCTGTGGTCGGAAAAGTTGCCGATATATTTGCCCACCGCGGCATGACGATCACAAGACCCGGAGGGGATAACGATGCCCTGGCTGAAGAGCTGATCTACCTCCTTGAAAATGTGGAAAGTGGACTTATCTGGACTACATTTGGCGATTTCGATACCTTGTATGGCCACCGTAATGACAGCAAAGGATTTGCCCTTGCCCTGGAAAAGTTTGACCGGCACCTTGAAATAATCTTGAAAATGCTGGGAAAGGATGACTTATTATTTATTACGGCTGATCACGGGTGTGATCCCACCTTTCCGACTACAGATCATACCCGCGAATATGTTCCTCTTTTGGCCTGGAATAGAGAAATTCAGCTAAATAAAAATCTGGGAATACGAAAAACGTACGCAGATCTTGCCGCATCAGCTGCTGACTGGCTTGATCTGACAAACCCGGGACCTGGAGTTTCTTTTATTCCCTGATATTACGATCAATTAATAAATCTAATCCTGATCTTGCCGGAAAAGGATACCATGACGAATCTTAGGGAAAAGATAATTGAAAAGCTTTCTCCGGACATTCTGAAACTGCTTGGAAATATATCCGAGATAGCCGCAGACTATGATGCTGATTTATTTTTAGTAGGGGGTGTAGTCAGAGATTTATTGCTCGGATTTCCTGTTGATCAGGATATTGATCTTGTAACTACCGGAAATGCCCTGGTCCTGGCTGATTTAATAACCGGCATTCTTGGAGGGAAAGTGGTCCGGTACAAAAAATTTAAAACGGTGACTATCGATTTCGGAGGAGGACATAAAATTGACCTGGTGACCGCCCGTAAAGAGTATTATCCTTATTCAGGTTCACTTCCGCAAATCGAACCTTCAAATTTGAAAGAAGACCTGGGCAGGCGCGATTTTTCGATAAACGCTCTGGCCTGTTCGCTGGATCCGGAAAATTACGGACATGTCATTGATTACTATAAGGGTCAGCAGGATTTAACAAAAAAGAGAATTCGAGTTTTGCACAGGAATAGCTTTACCGATGACCCGCTCAGAATCATCAGGGCTGTCCGTTTTGAACAGCGATATTCATTTAAAATGGAAAGCGAGACTTATGAACTGCTGACTGCTGCTGTTCAAAATCGCTTGATTAATAATGTTAGCCTCAAACGTCTGAAAAAAGAACTGCACTTGATAAATAATGAACCTGATCCGGCCGTAGTTAAGGAGCGGCTGGTTGCGCTGGGCGTATTTAGCCCGGATCAGTTGACCTGAGAGATATTATCAGCCAGTCAGAGTTTGGATTATACCCCGCGGTCTGCTATAATAAAAAAGTTGTTGATATATAGAAAGGGGGTAGGGGAATTGTTAGGACTGGACCCCATAGTCATAGCACTGCGTATTCCGGCTTTACTCATAGCGATCACATTCCATGAATTTGCCCACGCCAGGATGGCTTATCATTTTGGCGACAGGACTGCAGCCAGGCAGGGCAGAATGAACCTTAATCCCATTAACCATCTCGACCCGGTGGGAACGATAATGATTCTCTTGGTTGGGTTTGGATGGGCAAAGCCGGTACCGATTAATCCGTACAATTTTAATCATTACAGAAAAGGGCTTCGCTGGGTATCTTTTGCCGGTCCCATGGTGAATTTCACGCTCGGGTTTATCAGCATGCTTATATTGCATATCCTGATTAATGCCGGTTTGACCGGCGGTTTATTTTTACAGTTCATTGTAGTTTTAATGCAGCTTAATATTTTACTCGGAATTTTCAACCTTATACCGATCCCACCGCTTGACGGATCAAAAATACTGATGTCGGTTCTTCCGGATTCATATCTGAATTATTACTACCAGTTGGAGAGATATGCACCATTAATTTTAATTGGACTGATCCTGTTCCGGGTTCTTTGGTTGATAATTGAGCCCGCCTACAACCTGGTATTTAATATATTCTCTGCAATTATCCGCTTGATTCCGGGAATTTGAAATGTTTAAGGTGATCGGGAGAGGATAGTGAAGATAATAACGGGAGGCTTAGGTTAATCTTATGGCAAAAAAAAGAATATTCTCCGGGATACAGGCTACAGGAAGCCTGCATCTTGGTAATTATCTCGGCGCTATCAGAAACTGGGTCAGCCTGCAGGAAGAGTATGATAATTTTTACTGTGTTGTCGACCTGCATACGATTACTGTTCCTCAGGATCCGGAAGTTTTACGCGCTAATATCCGGGAAGTTGCCGGGTTGCTTTTTGCGGCAGGAATTGATGAAGAACACTCGGTTGTCTTTATTCAATCCCACGTAAGCGAACATGCTGAACTGGCCTGGTTGTTGAACTGTATTACTCCAATGGGCTGGCTTCAGAGAATGACCCAATTCAAGGAGAAGTCGGAAAAACAGAAAGAAGAGGTCAGCGTTGGACTCTTTGATTACCCTATATTACAGGCAGCCGATATATTGTTGTACGATACACATCTCGTCCCTGTCGGAGAAGATCAAAAACAGCATGTTGAACTCTGCAGGGATATCGCCCAGAGATTTAACTATCGCTATGGTGATATATTCGTGCTGCCGGATGTTTATATCCCTCCGGTCGGAGGCAGGGTAATGGGTCTCTTCAATCCTGAGAAAAAAATGAGTAAGAGTGAAGAGAGAAAAGAGGATGCGATATTTCTTCTCGATTCTCCTGATGAGATAAGAGCAAAGATACGACGGGCAACAACCGATTCCCTGAGAGAAATTAAATTTGATGAGAAGCGACCGGGAATTAATAACCTGCTGACTATATATCAATTGATGACAGGTAAGGAAAGATTGGACATTGAAGACTATTTTGCCGGAAAGTCTTATAAAGACCTGAAAGATGAACTGGCTGAAGTAATAGCTGAAAAGTTGCGCCCGCTGCAGGAAAAGTATAAAGAACTTACCGGTGAAGAGAATTACCTGGACGAAATGTTGGCCAGGGGCGCCGAGCGTGCTCGTGTTCATGCAGGTAATAAATATCAGGAAGTGCTGAACAGCATGGGTCTGCGTTAAAAATTCAGGCATGAAAGGCATCCAGGGATGTTACAGCAGGCTGAATACAAAATTAAGCTGCCCACATTTGAGGGGCCATTCGATCTGCTTTTTCATTTAATAAAAAAAGCAGAAGTAGATATATGGTCAATTTCAATTGCCGAAATCACTGAACAATACCTTGCCTACCTTCAGTCGATGAAAGAGTTAAATCTTGATATAGCCAGCGAATTTTTAGTTATGGCGGCAACATTACTGCGTCTTAAATCAAAATTATTGCTGCCCCGTCCAACCAGACCTGAAGAAGAAGATGACGACGAAGCCCTCTTTGAGATTAACAGCGCAGAAGAACTGTTTCAGCGACTTGAAGAGTATAAATTCTTTAAAGATGCTGCCCGTATTCTTCAGAGAAAAGAAGATGAACAGCAGAAGATTTTTCTTCGTTCCACCGGTGGGCAGAAAATTATGGTTTTCACTTCGCAGGAGTCTGTCTATACGATCTGGGAAGGTGCATACCATTTGAGTGATATTATGCACCGCTTTGCACAGGGAACCTTAACAGATAATTACGTGCCGACTTTCAGTGCTGTTGAGGATTTTATTCTCGCAGAAAAAGCAGGCTATATCCAGAATATGCTTAAAAGCAGAAACCGTCCCCTGCCGATGAAAGAATTTATCACGACAGATGGTTTATGGGAAGTTATAATAACCTTTATATCGCTGCTGGAGATGGCCCGTCAGGGAAGAGTAATTCTATTACAGGAGAAACCTTTTGGTGCAATTCTGGTAACCCTTAAAGCGGGGGAACCCGAAGAGGAGGAAGACGGTGGAGAAATCAGAGCAGAAAAAAGTAATTGAAGCATACCTTTTTCTGAGCGAGGAACCGATCAAAACGGATAAGGTTGCATTAATTTTAACAGTATCTGCTGAAGAAGCCGAGCAGTTGATAATTGAGCTGAAAAATGATTTAAAAACAAGTAACCGGGGACTGCAGATATTCGAGACAGCCGGAGGATTTCAATTAGGTACTATACCGGAACTGGCTCCCTACATGGAGAAGGCTTTTAGCGAAGATGTATCTAGTAACCTTTCAAATGCTGCACTGGAAGCTCTTGCAATTATTGCTTACAAGCAGCCGGTTACACGAATAGAAATTGAATCGATCAGGGGTGTCAGAAGCGAGCATGTCCTGGAAAATCTCTTGAAAAGAAGGTTGATCCGGATCAGCGGTCGAAAAGAAGGGCCAGGCAGACCCTTGTTATACTGTACAACTATAGATTTTCTGAAATATTTTGGCCTGAAAGAACTAAATGAACTACCCCCGCTGGAAATAGATAAACCCTGCGATGATAATGATCATAAAACTGAAACGGTAATCCAGAGCGAAGCTCAAATAGAAGCAGAATGAGGTAACCAGGATGCGCCTTGCAAAATACCTGGCCAAAGCGGGAGTAACTTCCCGCAGAAAAGCTGAAGAGTTAATCAGACAGGGAAAAGTGCAGGTTAACAATGTAATAGCCGGGTTACCACAGCAGCAGGTTAATCCCGAAGATCTGGTTACCGTTGACGGAAAACAGATCAGCCTGGTTGAGAAGAAAATATATATTATCTTAAATAAACCTTCGGGATTTATCAGCACTGTTAAAGATACACATGGCCGGCCGACTATAATGGCCCTTTTAGAGGATATTAACGAGCGTATTTTCCCCATTGGCAGGCTGGATGCTGATACAACCGGTGTCCTACTGCTGACTAATGATGGTGAACTGGCATACAGGCTGACTCACCCGAAATACAACATACCGAAAATATACAGGGTCTGGGTCAAGGGAGTGCCACGGCCGAAAGAACTGAGTAGAATGAAGAAAGGTTTAATCCTGGAAGGGGAAAAAACGGCGCCTGCCAAAGTAAATATAGTCAAGGTAGGCGCGGATTCTAAAACATCACTGCTTGAAATAGCACTAACCGAAGGCAGAAAGAGACAGGTAAAAAAAATGTGTTTGGAAATAAATCACCCTGTGATAGAGTTGACCAGGATCAGTTTTGCCGGTCTTAATACTGAAAATCTTTTGGAAGGGTCATACCGTCACCTGACTGAACAGGAAATCAATGTGTTAAAACATCTCACAGGACTTTAGTCAGGCACTATTGCTTGCAAAAAGCCGCAATTAATGAGAGAATAGGAATGCTGCAAAAAGAAGGATGGTTGTTTTGACTGAATTTTATCATGTACGTGGAATAAGAGGCGCTACAACCGTTGAAGCTAATGAACCTTCGGCTATTTATGAAGCTACAGCTGAATTATTAGCGGCAATGGTGGAAGAGAATAAACTGGATTCGAAGTCAATTGCTGCAGTTTTTTTCTCCGCTACCCCGGATCTTAATGCTGCCTTTCCAGCTAAAGCAGCCAGAAATATGGGTTGGAGTGAAGTTCCCCTTTTCTGTGCTTCTGAGATAAATGTGCCCGGAGCCTTACCCGCATGTATCAGGGTAATGCTGATGGTCAACACTGATCTGACCCAAGCCCAGGTTAAACATGTCTATCTTAAAAAAGCAGTCAATCTACGGGACACATAGAACAGTAACCATTGAATTATAAGAAAAGGGTAAAGAAATAACATGGAAATAAAGAACCCCCCCAAAAATAGAAAACCGAAAATAGCGATTGATGGTCCGGCCGGTGCCGGAAAAAGCACGGTGGCCAGAGAAATATCGAAACGGCTTAAAATAAAGTATTTGGATACCGGGGCAATGTACAGGGCAATAACTTTAAAAGTAATCCGTAAGGATGTTGATATATCAGATTCTGATGCCCTTGCCCGAATGCTGGCCTCTACTTTGGTTCAGATTAATAATGATAACAGGGTATTCCTGGATGGAGAAGATGTAACGGAAGAAATTCGTAATACTAACGTTAATAAAATGGTTTCCCCGGTATCCTGCATATCAGAAGTACGCAGGCGGCTGGTTAAAATGCAGCAGCAGATTGCTGCGGAATCGGTGGGGATAATTATGGAAGGGAGAGATATTGCTTCAATAGTGATGCCCGATGCCGATTACAAGTTTTATTTGGACGCATCGGTGGAAGAGCGAGCAAGGCGGCGGATGAAGGAGCAGCAGGCAAAGGGTATAAACCTGAATGAAAAGGAAGTTGCCGCAGAAATTACAAATCGTGATAAAATAGATTCCAGCCGGGAAGATTCACCGCTGACAATTGTAAATGACGCCATAATTATTGACACTACAAACCTCTCCTTTGAAGAAGTGGTTGAAAAAATAACCGGAATTATTACCAGTGATCCATCCTGATAAGGCGAACGGGTGAGTATATTGTTTTACAAATTTGGGAGAAATATATTTTATCTTTATCTCAAAATATTTTACTGTCTGCGAATTCACGGCAGAGAGAATTTACCGACCCGTAAACCTTATATAGTCTGTTCGAATCATATAAAATGGTTGGATCCGATGACAGTCGGAGCGGCAATCCCTTCCAGAATCAGGGTTAACTTTATGGCCAAAAAAGAGGTTTTCAGCAACCCAATATTTGCATATCTTTTAAGAAAAGTAGGCGCTTTTCCGGTTAATCGCCAGGAAGCTGACTATTCGGCAATTAAAACAGCCTATAGATTATTACAGGAGGGTGAAGTGCTCGGCCTTTTTCCGGAAGGTTCCAGAAGCAAAGATGGTCAACTGCAAAAAGCCTACAATGGAGCTGCTTTAATTGCCGTGCGCAGTGGTGTTCCTGTTTTACCAGTTGCAATACCCGGGCCTTACAGGTTATTTAAACCGCTGCATATTCATATAGGCAAACCATTTGTCCTTCCGCCTTTGGTTTATGAAAATAAGGAAGAAAAGAAAGCCAGGCTTGAAGAAATGAGTAATACAATTATGCAGTATATAGAAAACCTTAAATCCTGAATAAATAATAAATTATTTTCAGGTCCTTAAGAAAGGCAGGCTTGATATTGGAAATCATTGTAGCCGGTAAAGCCGGTTTTTGCTCCGGGGTTAACAGGGCTGTTAGTTTCCTGTTAGATAATGCTGAAAAGTATGGAGCAGGTGTGACACTGGGGCCTCTGGTCCATAACGAAGAGGTTATAAGTTATTTAAGCGATCACGGAGTAGATGTTGTTGAACTGCCTGAAGAAGCTCACGGCGCCTTCATCGCTATCAGAACTCACGGAGTTACCCCGGAAATCCTAAAAAAACTCGAAACGATGTCCACGCCGCGAATGATTGATCTGACCTGTCCACGTGTGCGCAAAGTTCAAAAGCTGGCGGAAGATTATCATAAGAAAGGCTATAAAATAATAGTATTTGGTAACAGAAATCACCCTGAAGTTATTGGAATAGTTGGATGGTCGGGAGGTACAGCCGAGGTGATAACTCACCCGGATGATCTCGAAAACATTGAAAAGCAGAATGGAATAGTATTAATCTCACAGACTACGGGAAACAAGGAACTCTTTGAAAAAGTAATTGAAAGTTTTATGAATAAGTTTCCTGAAGGGGCTGTCTATAATACTTTATGTCCCGAGACGGGGCTCAGGCAGGAAGAAGTAACAGAACTGGCAAGAAGGGTAGAGGCGCTGATAGTTGTTGGCAGTAAAATGAGCGCGAATACGAAAGCCCTTTATGATAAATGCCGGCAATTAAAACCGGCATGTCGAATAGCAAATGCAGGGGAGTTGAAAAATTCTTTTTTGAAAGGATACAACAGATTTGGAGTTGTAGCGGGAGCTTCAACTCCTTCCTGGACGATTAAGGAGGTCGTGGAGAAAATGGAGAACGAGAGTCTGGAAGTTAACAACGAAGAGGGTTTTGAATTTGAAGGTGAACTAAGGGTAGCCCAGGTTGGTGAACAGGTTACCGGTAAAATTGCCAGGGTTACTGCTGATGAGGTTTTTGTTGATATTGGATCGAAAACTGAGGCCATACTTCCTGCTGAGGAAGTATATCTTGAAGATAATAAATCACTTACTGATCTGTTCGTGCCTGAAGAAAGTATTGAAGTAACTGTCCTTGATGTTGATGACCAGGAAGGGAAGATAACGGTATCGCACAAGAGATTAGCCCGGGATTCCAGATTGAATGAGCTTGAAGCAGCAATGACAGATGAAAAAATTATAACCGGAAGGGTTAAGCAGGTTATTCCTGCCGGATTGATTATTGACCTGGGTCACGGGATAGATGGATTTATGCCCGGCTCGCTGGTTGATGTACGCTATATTCCCGATTTTAACGAATTTCAAAACAGGGAAATTGAGTTTAAAGTTCAGGAATATGATAAAGAAAAGGGCAAGTTGATACTGAGCAGGAAGAAAGTTGTTGAGGAAGAGAATAACAGGAAAAAAGAAGAAATCTTCAATACTTTGGAAGCCGGTTCAACCATATCAGGGGTAATTAAGAGGTTGACCAATTTCGGTGCTTTTGTCGATATCGGAGGGATTGACGGACTGATTCACATTTCGGAATTATCCTGGGAACGTGTCGGTCATCCTTCTGAAGTTCTGAAGGTTGGTGAGGAAGTAGAAGTTAAAGTGATTGAAATAATTCCTGAAAAAGATCGCATAAGCCTTTCACTGAGGCATACCCAGACCGATCCGTGGACAAAAGCGGTAGAGGAACTCGAAAACGGTCAGATAGTTACCGGAAAAGTAACCCGACTTGTTAATTTTGGCGCTTTTATAGAAATAATGCCCGGGGTGGAAGGTTTGGCTCACATATCGCAGCTTGCTGATTTCCATGTAAACAATCCGGCTGAAGTATTGGCTGAAGGTGAAAATGTTGAGGTTAAAATACTTGAAATAAAACCGAAATCTAAACGGATAAGTCTCAGCATTAAAGAAGCTGGTGGGATTAGTGTTTCAATGGAAGGTATATCTGGGAATGGCATGGATGAAGGGAATGTTACACTGGGAGATGTCTTCGGTGATCTCTTCGACGAGGGTGATTTCAAAAAGAATGACAAAGATAATGAAACTGAACCCGGAGAGGAAAAAATACCGGAAGGTGAATAGGTTTAAATGCACATATCTGGTCGATTGAGCGAACCCGGGGCGAACAACAGGTTCGCCCCTGTTTTTTAATGCTATTACTGGAAACCAGAAGCTGCTTACCGCATTAATTACGGACTTGCCCAGGTAACAGGCTATTGCGTCCTGCCCGTGGTAGTCGGCTCACAGGTGGAATGAACATAAAGTATGGAGATCACTAATGAAAGAAAATAAAGGTTACCTGGTAGATCATGTAAAGAAAAATTCACCTGCCGAAAAAGCAGGCATCAGGGTCGGGTGGCGTCTGCTGAGAATTGACGGCAGTGTTCCAGCCGATATAATCGATTATAAAATACTTGAAGCGGATGAAAGTCTTATACTTTTAATGTTGACAGACGATGGAAGGCTAAAACGGATCAAGATTCAGAAGGCAGCTGATACCTCTTTGGGGATGCAGTTTGATCCCCCTACACTGTCGGAGATGAAACGATGCGGTAATAAATGTATCTTCTGTTTTGTTGATCAAAACCCGAAAGAGATACGATCGACGGTCTTTATTAAGGATGATGATTACAGGCTTTCATTCCTTTATGGAAATTTTATAACTTTAAACAGACTCACCGATGCGGAAGTAGATCGGATAATCAGGTTGAGGATGAGTCCTCTTTACGTTTCAGTTCATACGACTAACCGCAAGCTGCGCCAGTTAATGTTTGGCAATAAACTTGCGGAGCGTGGTCTCGATGTACTGCAAAAATTAATCGATGGTGGTATCCAGATTCACTCCCAGATTGTATTATGCCCCGGTTTCAATACAGGGGATGAAATGCTGAGGACGATCAGTGATCTCGACTCAATGGGCCCGGCAATTTTGTCGGTTGCTTTAGTTCCTGTTGGTCTGACAGTCCACAGGAGTGGCCTGGTAAAATTAAAAAAATTTAATGGAATTAGTGCCCGGACTCTACTTGAACAAGTAGAGAAAATCCAGAAAGAATATCTGGAAAAGAGAGACAGCAGATTTGTTTTTGCTGCTGATGAACTCTATATGCTTGCCGGTTCTGAAATTCCGGACGAAGAGGAATATGAAGGTTTTCCACAACTTGAAAATGGAATAGGAATGGCCAGGATATTTCTTGATGAACTGAACCGGCTTTCAGAAAATGATTTGGATTTAAGAACGGGGGAAATGTCAGTAACAATCATTACCGGTCAAAGTGCAGGTCCTCTTTTAAAAAAAATGGCCGACTGGCTGACTGAGTTTAAGGGAATCAGGGTTAGCCTGATAATCGCCACAAATAAATATTTTGGAGAAGAAGTGACAGTCGCCGGTCTTTTGACAGCAAGTGATCTGCTGAAGGCCATGGAAGGAAATAACCCGGGGGATGTTGTATTTATATCTAATCATCTGGTTAACGAAAAAACGTCAAAATTTCTGGATGGAGTTTTATTAAAAAAATTGGAAGCTGATCTGGGAGTGCCTGTCCTGACTGCACGAGGGCCGAAGGAACTGTTATCCCATATCAGTAAGCTGGACTTTTATAGAGAGAAGAGTGGAGGAAAAATTAATTGACCGGTAATGTAGTTGCCATAGTCGGCCGACCAAATGTGGGTAAATCAACCCTTTTTAACCGTTTGACCTCAGCCCGAACCGCTATTGAAGAAAAAGTACCGGGGGTTACCAGAGACCGCCTTTACGGAATTTCTGAATGGTGCGGCCGCTCGATAGTTATTATAGATACCGGCGGTATTACCTTTGGTGAGACAGATCAGATCTCCGTGCAGGTAAAACGTCAGGTTGACCTCGCTATTGATGAAGCTCATTTGATCATTTTCCTCCTTGATGGAAGAGAAGGGATTACCGCACTTGATGAAGAGGTCGCTGAATTGTTGCGAAGAAGCGGCAAAACAGTTATCCCTGTTATCAATAAAATTGATTACATGGAGCTTGAATCCGAGAAGTATAATTTTTACAGTCTGGGTTTCGGAGATCCGCAGTTGATTGCCGCTGCACATGGCCGGGGAACGGGCGATCTTCTTGACAGGATATGCAGCCTTCTGCCGGAAGGCCCAGGTGTTGAAGATGCTGCTGAAAATGAAGCAGTTAAAGTAGCTGTAATAGGTCGACCAAACGTGGGTAAATCATCCTTGATCAACACTATTTTAGGCGAAGATAGGGTAATTGTCAGTCAGATTCCGGGCACAACCCGGGAAGCGGTCGATACTCATTTTATCTACAACGATACTCCATGTATACTTATTGATACGGCAGGGATGCGCCGTAAGAGCAAAGTTAAAAATGCTGTGGAGTACTACAGTGTTTTGCGTTCATTAAAAGCAGTTCAGAGAGCAGATCTGGCGCTGCTGCTGCTTGATGGCGAAAGTGGGATAGCAGAACAGGATCAAAGATTGGCCGGCTATGTTGACCAGGCAGGCAGGGGTCTGATCATTGTTGTGAACAAATGGGATCTGGTTCGTGGCGAAGAAAACAGCAGGTCCGAATATCTGGATAAGATAAAAGATTATCTTAACTTTGTGCCGTATGCGCCGGTTGTATTTGTATCAGCCCTTACCGGCTGGAGATTGGACAGATTGTTTCCGGTAATTATAAAAGTATGGCAGGAACAGTATAAACGTATTTCCACCTCTTACCTAAATGAGTTATTACAGGATGCAGTTGCCGTCAACCCACCTCCGTCAGTGAAGGGGAAAAACGTGAAATTTTATTACGTCACCCAACCTTCAGTAAAACCGCCGACATTTGTATTCTTTGCCAATGAACCGGATCTGATACATTTTTCTTACAAGCGCTATCTTGAAAACAGACTTCGAGAATCTTTTGATTTTACGGGAACCCCCATCATTATTAAATTCAGAAAACGGCAGAGAAGGGGAGAATAAAGTGATCTTTTTTATATTAATTGCTGCTTATTTACTCGGTTCAATACCCTTTGGTTATTTACTGGCACAAATTATCGGTAAAACCGATATCCGGGCCCACGGGAGCGGAAATATAGGGGCAACAAATGTCCTGAGAGTGATGGGCTGGAAGGCAGCGCTACCGGTATTTCTTCTCGACTTTGCAAAAGGGTTTTTTGCCGTACTATTGGCCAGAGCCGTTAGCGACCAGCCTGCTGTCTATCTATCAGCTGGGTTGCTGGCAATGATCGGCCATAGCTTTCCAGTCTTTCTACGCTTTAAAGGTGGGAAAGCAGTGGCAACCGGTGTCGGAGCGGTTGTTGCGCTATCAGGATGGGTAGCCATTATACTTCTGGCCCTTTTTGTAATTATAGTTGCTTTAACCCGTTATGTTTCGCTGGGCTCGATCATCGGTGCTCTTTCAACTCCACTGCTTTTTTGGCTACTGGGATTCGATCCGCTTTATATATTATTCGGAGTGATAATGGCAGCGTTGATAGTCGGTCGACATCATGAGAATATCGGTAGGCTGCTGAAAGGCCATGAGTCAAAAATAAGCAGAAAGAAATGAATCAACCGTTAAATATTTTATTTACCTCGATTCTGCACACAAGAGGTGAGACCTTTGATCAGAAAAGAACTGCTGGAATTGCTGTTTGAAGCGGCCAGTATTCAACGGTGGAACGACCATATCAGGCCGGAGCATTTCACGGAACTCGACAAACAGGCGCATAAGATGGTTTATGCCTATGTGCTGGCTAAAATCGAGGAAGCGGATCACGGAGCTGAGATCAACTGGCGTCTGCTGATAGAAGGAGGATTATATGAGTTTCTACACCGCATTGTCCTGACCGATATTAAGCCTCCTATCTACTACACGTTAATGGCCGAGAAGGGAGAACAGCTTAACCGTTGGGTTATCGAAGATGTTTTGGTTGATAAAGTTACCGATTTGAGGGTCGATCTTCTGGCACAAATGAAACAGTATTACCTCCAGACAGATGAATCAACCCTGGAGAAAAGGATCTTAAAGGCGGCTCATTACCTTGCGACAAACTGGGAATTTAAGATAATTTATCGTTTAAATGAAGGGTTATACGGGTTGGATGAAACCAGGGCTGCCATTGCCAACCAAATTGAAGAGCATTTCGATTTAGCCGGTGTGCAAAAACTCACCCTGGGTAAAAAAACAAGCAATTTTCTGGATCTGGTTGGTCAGCTCAGGTTTCAGCAACGATGGGCTCAATCTCCGAGAGTGCCAAAAACTTCTGTAATGGGACATATGTTGATCGTGGCCATGATGAGTTATCTCTGTTCAATTGAGTTGGACGCCTGCCCGAAGCGGATCTATAATAACTACTTTGCAGCCCTTTTTCATGATTTGCCGGAAGTGCTTACCAAGGATATTGTATCACCGGTTAAAAAATCGGTTACCGGCATTGATGAGATTATCAAAGAAATCGAGCACAGGCAGCTTGAAGAGAGGATATTCCCCCTGCTGCCGACAGCCTGGCACAGTGAACTTAAGTATTTTACCGAAAATGAGTTTGAAAGTAAAATTATTGAAAATGATTTATGCCGAACAGTCAGTTCGGATCAGATAAATCAGAAGTATAACGAAGATCAATTTTCTCCTCTTGATGGTGAAATAATCAAAGCCTGTGATCAATTGGCCGCCTACATTGAAACATTTCTTTCGATTTCTCACGGCATTAAATCTTATCACCTGGAAGAAGGCAACAGGCTGTTGTACGGCCGCTATATCAATAAAACAATAGCCGGAATAAATTTTGGACAGTTTTTCAGCTATTTCAAAGTTTAGCAGTCGTTCTTAATCATTTTATTTTGCGTCGACCTTGCCTGTAAGCGCGAAAATCATTAAGATGCTTGGCTGTTATGATTACAGCAAGCGCCAGCCCGAATAAAATCCAGGTAATTTCACTATATTGAATGGCCAGTATAATTGGAAGCAGAACAACAGAGCTTCCGAAGGCAGTATTAGTATCACGCATCAGGACTAATAAAGTGAATGTAAATAGCAGCAGGTAGATGATCGTAAATGGTGAAAGAATAAGAAAGACTCCCAAAGCCGTAGCAAGACCTTTACCGCCTTTGAAACCGATAAAAATACTGTAATTATGACCTGCCACTGCAAAAAAAGCACAGGCTAAAACAACCAGCAGATCGGAAGTAAATGATTGAGCAATGGCTACAACAAGAATGCCCTTTGCAATATCTGTAATTACAGTCAAAATCCCGGGGGTTAATCCGGCGACACGATACGCATTCATTCCGCCAACATTACCCGAGCCGGCGCTGCGAATATCAATTTTTCCGAATATTCGACCGAATATATAGGCAGAAGGAATTGAACCGATTGTATAGGCAGAGAAAAGCAATATTAAATAGGGCATAATAAGTTACCCTCCATGAAATTTGAGACAGGCTGAAACATGCGAAACCAGCTAATTATAAGTTCTGCACAGCCTGTTATTGTCCCTTTAAATGGACAGGTTGAGCCTGTGAAGCCGGCGACTGCTCATGTTGACTTTTCACGGGGGTTGCTTTAAAATGATTTAAGAATTGCATATGCACTAACGAAATTGGTTTCTATGACATCGGGGCGTGGCGCAGCTTGGTAGCGCGCTTGACTGGGGGTCAAGAGGTCGCTGGTTCAAATCCAGTCGCTCCGACCATTATTTTAACCGGATCGGAGGTGCTGAATCAGGAAAAATGTTTGCGCGGTTATCATGATCGAAAGGAAGTGTCTGCTTATGAAGAAAAGCATTATTATAACATCATTACTTGTTTTAATCCTAATTGCTGCAATGGCATTAACATCACTGGCAGCGAACTCAGAATATACACTGACCAGGACGGGATTCTTTTACAGGGGAGATGTATTTCATGAAAAGACTGTAGAAGTATCTCCTTTTAAAAGTTCTTACCAGGTTGCCGGAGTGGGAACAGCCCAGGGCAGTCATGAAATCAGAACTAAAGATACCGATGGTCTCTTTACCGCTAACCTGAGCGCACAATTTTACGGTGCAACTGCTCCCAACGCCGGCTTAAACCGGAATATGCGGATCCTTACTTCCAACACGATGGGCAGCGATCATACAGTTAACACCGGAGTGGAAATGGATCCGGGCGAGGAAGGATACATCAAGCAAACAATTGCCTACAGCCAGGATGATGGCGGTGAATATGTAAAGATTGACAATCATTACGGCAACACTGGCGGAGTAACCAAAAATGAAATCGCTATTGATGGCTACCTGAATGAGAGAATGCGTGTTGATGGATATGCTGAAGTCTGGCAGAGCACTACCGTAGATAAGGGTGGCACAAAAACCGGCTGGTGGGATATAAACCGCTAATTAATTTTGAGCTTTTACTGGGCATAATAAAGGACTCGTAATAAGAATATTGCGAGTCCTTTTTGACAGCACTTTTTATAAAAAGTATACTATTATTAATATAAATTGAGAAAAAGAACTGGAGGGATGAAAGAATAATGAATGAAGAAGGAATTGCAGAAAAAAAACATAAAATTGCTGAAAAAAGAGCGAAGGAATTAAAAAATGCAATAGCCGACTACCGGGAAGCATTAAAAACAATTCAAACCGGTTTTAACCAGTGGGAAAGGATCAGGGAAAATCAGGAGAGAATAAAAGCTTATTTCAAGGCATCCGATGAAGACTGGAAGAACTGGCGGTGGCAGTTAAAGAACCGGATAACCGGAACGGGTTTGTTGAAAAAGCTTTTAAAGCTGGACGAGCAGGAAATTAAGGATATAGCGACTACAGGCACCAGGAATCGTTGGGCTGTTTCACCATATTATCTAAGTTTGATTGACCCGGAAGTAAAAAATGATCCGGTTAAGATGCAATGTATACCTTCAATAAATGAATATCTGGACCACGGTGGATATGAGGATCCCATGGGTGAAGAATATACATCGCCCGTTCATGCTGTAACCCGTCGTTATGCGGATCGCCTGATTATTAAAGTTACCAATCAATGTGCCATGTATTGCCGTCACTGCCAGCGAAGAAGATCAATCGGTGAGCGGGATCTTACAACTCCGAAAAAATATATTGCAGAAGCAATTGATTATGTGCGCCGAAACGAGGAGATCAGAGATGTTTTGCTAACCGGCGGTGACGGGTTTATGCTTGATACTAAAACCCTGGAGTGGATTTTAAGCGAACTCGAAACAATACCCCACCTGGAAATTAAGAGGTTTGGGACTCGCACCCCGGTAACAATGCCACAACGAATTAATGATGAGCTTTGTGAGCTTTTATCACGACACCTGCCGGTCTATGTTAATACGCACTTTAACCATCCCCTTGAAGTAACTCCTGAATCGCGTGATGCCTGTTTTAAACTGGCCAGAGCCGGAGTAAGTTTAGGTAACCAGACAGTTCTTTTAAAAGGTGTCAATAACAATCCATTTGTTATCCGCAAACTGAACCAGGAACTTTTGAAAATTATGGTTCGCCCTTATTATATTTTTCACGCCAAGGCGGTAAAAGGGACCTCTCATTTCCGCACAAAGGTTGAAGAGGGCATCGAAATTATGGAAAAATTACGCGGATATACATCGGGGTTGGCCATACCGACATTTGTGGTAAATGCTCCCCTTGGAAACGGTAAAACACCGATGCTGCCTGAATACCTGGTCAGCAGTGGCAAAGACTATATAATGATTCGAACCTGGGAAAATAAAGTTTTGCGCTACGAAAATTAATATTTGATTTTGTAACAAGGGAAAAGGGACCTTTCGCGGTCCCTTTTCCCTTGTTACTTATTAATTGCAGTGTGAACAGCTTACTACTTCTTCAGATATTTAAGAATGCTTTTCCAGTCTACATATTTATCGATAGTATCCTCAACAAGTTTGATTGCTTCCTTGTTATCGGGATTAATGCTCCAGTATACCCGGTGCAGGTTTTCCAGGGTTGAAAATGTATCTTCATGAACAAGGATTACCGGAACACCTTTTTCTTCAGCTCTTGATAGCACTCGAACATCGGGATAAAGGCCGCCGGTGAAGATAATAACCGATGTACTGGTTTCAAGGGCGGTTAAAGCAAGATCGCTGCGGTCACCACCGGTTACGAGTGCTTTATTGGGGGCGCGGCGAAGGTAACCGAGAGCGCTTTCAATAGTCATTGTTCCAACGACAACTTCTTCTACTATTCTGTTCATGTGATCGGGAGAAGCAAGAATTTCACCATTCAAGACATCATAGAATTCTGTAACTGTTGGCGCGGATAATATAGGTTGATATGGTGTGATGCCCAGAACAGATATGCCCTTGCCTTCAAGCATCGGCTTGTAAACACTGGTGCACTTATTCATCTGAACTTGCGAAACGTTACTAAAAACAGTACCCAGGATCTTCAGTTTGTTGATGTTCCATAAATCGAGGTATAACATATTCAAATCGAGTTGAAAATCATCATCAGCCTTGATAATCGGCAGGACAACAGAATCAAATACTTTAGCCAGGTTAAAATCATCGAGACCCTGGTTATGGCCGACATAGGGCTCAATGATTCCATCGATCAAAACTACATCATATCCATCGGATAAGGTTTTGTAGGCGCTTTTCAGTTTGTTTAAAACATTATCTTTATCTCCAGGGAAGTGTGCTGTCAGATAGTTGCGATTGATTGTAACCGGTGAAATTATGTCACTTGCAAAGGGAAGCCCAAAGACTTCACGCATCAGGATTACATCTTCATCATCTTTTCTTACCGATCCTTTACGGAAACCGAGTGGTTTGAAATAAGAAACCTTCAAACCCTCCTTGCGAAGTTTTAAACCAATGCCCAAAGCTGTTGCAGTTTGGCCTCCGCCGGCCTTTCCTGAAAAATAAATAGCTTTCATCATATTCACCTCTTAAGGATCTTATTCTTAAATATCTTCTTTCTTTTCAATAGTAATCTTAACATCAAGAGCTGTTGCTCCTTTATGGTGAACCCTGACCGGGTTGATATCCATTTCAGTGATCTCGTTAAAATCTGTAACTAATTGGGCAGTTCGGAGAATGGTATCGGTCAGAGCATTGATATCAGCCGGTTTATTACCTCGATATCCTTTCAAAAGGGTATAAGCCTTTGTTTCAGTGATCATTTGCTTAACTTCCTCAATATTGTCAAGCGCAGAAGCAAGACGGAAGGTGACATCTTCCATCAGGTTAACATAGATACCACCTAAACCGAATACAACTAGAGGACCGAATTGAATATCTCTCGACATTCCGACGATTACTTCGACACCGTCATCAATCATATTTTGAACTTCAATCCCATGAATAGGAGCATCCGGCAGATAATAGGTTACTTTCTCCATAATCCGGCGGTAAGCATTCTTAACTTCGGTTTCATTATAAACCCCGATTTCAACACCGCCGACATCGGTTTTATGAGCTATACGCGGCGACGAAATCTTCAAAGCAACCGGGAAACCAATTTTTGCCGCCACAGCTGCTGCTTCATCGTCAGATGTAGTTAAAATAGTTCGGCTGGCTGCTATTCCATAGGCAGACATGACGTCTGCAGCTTCATGTCCGAGTAAAACCACCCTGTTATCAGCTATAACACTATCAATAACTTTTCGTACTTCAACCCGGTTAATTCCGGTAAGTTCGACTGCTTTTACCGAAGGTTTTTCCATGATATATTCGGCATAACTGACCATGCCTTTCAGGGCCTTAACCGAAGGTTCCGGAAAGGTGAAATCAGGAATACCGTTAGCGGTTAGAATTCGTTTACCTTCGGCGAGAGTTTTACCACCCATATAGCAGGCCATAACAGGTTTATCTTTGTGTTTGGCGCTTAACTCTATTATTGTTTCAGCGGTTTTTTCAGGTTCTGTAAGTGCGGCAGGGCAGAGAAGAACAAGTGCGCTGTCCACATTTTCATCTGCCAGAACAGTTTCCAGCGCAAAATGGTACCGGTCATTCATGGCATCGCCGATAATATCTACGGGGTTATAAAGATTTGCCTCTTTTGGGAGGTTTTCACGAAGCTTGTCAATCGTTGACTTGGTAAACCTAGACATCTTCAGATCATATTTCTCTACAGCATCCGTGGTGACGATAGCAGCTCCTCCGGCGTTGGTTACAATCGCGACCCTTGAATCCCTTGGCAATGGCTGAGTGGAAAAAGCACGGCCCAGGTCAAAAAGATCATTCATTGACTCAACACGAAGTACGCCGCTTTGTCTGAAAGCTGCATCATAAGCACGGTTGCTCCCGGCCAGAGCTCCGGTGTGAGAGCTTGCAGCCTGGGCGCCGGCAGTACTGGTTCCGGATTTTAGAATAATAATTGGCTTTTTTTTGCTGGCTTTTGAGCAGACTTCGATAAACCTGGCGCCGTCTGTTATATCTTCGACATAACAGAGGATAACATTGGTCTGGGGGTCGTCGGCACAGCTCTCAATAAAATCAATTTCATTCAAATCAGCTTTATTACCAAGGCTTACAAAGCGTGAGAAACCCATACCCATTTGGAAACTCCAGTCGAGTATTGAAACCAGCATGGCGCCGCTCTGCGAAATAAAAGAGATGTTTCCCTCATTGGGAAAACCTTTGGCAAAAGAGGCATTAACAGGTGTGTGAGTATCCATTACGCCAACGCAGTTAGGCCCGACCATCCGCATGTTATATTTTCGGCATATCTCGGTTAGTTTACGTTCCTGGAGTAATCCTTCCCGTCCGATTTCCTTAAAACCAGCCGTAATAACGACCAAACCTTTTACACCGGATTCACCGCATTCTTCGGCAACTTTTAGTACATGAGCAGAAGGAACGGAAATTACGGCCAGTTCAAGAGGCTTACCGATATCCTTTACTGAACAGTAACTTTTCAGGCCCAAAATCTCATCTTCCTTGGGGTTTACCGGGTAAATCGTTCCCTTATAGCCGCTGTTAATGATATTGTTCAATATGGCATTGCCAATCTTCTGCGGCGAACGGGAGGCACCAACAACGGCAATTTGTGCCGGGTTGAATAAAAAATTTAATTCGCTCATTTCAACAATCCCTTATCTATTTAATAAGCTGCGAGAAATAAAGATAATTTAAGTTCGCTGCTTTCAGTATACACTATTTTATATAAAAATCATTCCGGTTGCAATCAAAAGTGAAATGTTTCACATTTAGCAATACAATAAAGATTGCGATAAAAGTTTACAACTGCATTGACTTTTAATCTAATTTTGTTAAAATGTATCTTGACGCTTTTCATCTGAAAAAATCTGGATACAAGGAGGCATTAAAGATGAGCGCTTTAGGCCGTCATGTTTTGGCTGAGTTCTACGGTTGTCCACCTGAGATTTTGAGCGACTTAGAAGAGATAAAATCGCACATGGTGGCAGCTGCTGTTGAAGCTGGGGCTGAAGTGAGAGAAACTGTATTTCACCAGTTCTGTCCCCAGGGCGTCAGCGGAGTGGTCGTAATATCTGAATCGCATCTGGCTATTCATACCTGGCCGGAATTCGGATATGCCGCAGTTGATGTCTTTACCTGTGGTCAAACCGTTAATCCATGGGTATCCTGCAACTACTTGAAACAGGTCTTTTCAGCCCAGAATATGTCGGCAAGGGAAATCAAGCGCGGAATCTTTGATGTCCAGCTTGAACATAAACCGGCAGCCAACTATTGATTGCTGATGGGGGTTTTTGAATGTCATTTCAGGATCATAAATGGTTTATTGAACATACTTCTCCTGATACAGCCCACATGTTTGGGGTTACAAATTTTCTCAGGAGTTTTCATACCCGCTATCAGCAGGTGGAAATAGCCGACACGACTACTTACGGTCGAATTTTAATCCTCGACGGTAAAATTCAGTCATCTGAATTTGATGAATATATTTATCATGAGGTGCTGGTCCATCCGGCTATGCTGGCCTGTCCGGCGCCTCGACGTGTACTGGTCATTGGCGGGGGAGAAGGGGCAACATTACGTGAAGTGTTCCGACATCCCATGGTTGAAAAGCTGGTAATGGTTGATCTGGATAAGGAAGTAGTTGATCTCTGCCGTGAATACCTGGCCAAATGGCACCAGGGCAGTTTTGAAGACCCGAGGCTTGAACTTTATTACATGGATGCAAGGGAATGCCTTGAAAATAATGATGAAAAATTTGATGTGATCATCAGTGATGTCCCGGAACCAGTCGAACAGGGTCCGGCACTGAAACTTTTTACTTCCCAGTATTTTAATCTTGTTAAAACCCGTCTGAATGACGGAGGCGTGCTTTCACTGCAGGCTGGAGACTATGGACTTCCTTTCTTCGAAGCTCACGGCGCAATATTCAATACTGTTCGACAGGTTATGCCCTTTGTTAAGTCTTACCGGGCATTTATCCCATCTTTCAATACTGAATGGGGTTTTATACTTGCTGCTCCCGGGAAGAGCAAGCTGCCGGAACCTGATGTGATAGATCATATAATTAAGGATCGTGAGCTTGAATTGAAATATTTTGATGGAGAGTGTGCAAAAAGTATGTTCTCACTGTCAAAAAATATTAGAGATCGACTTGATCAAGAAACTACTGTAATTGACGACAGTAACCTGCTTACAACTTACTAAAAGTAAACCAAGGAGGTAAAGATGGGTAACCGGGAACGTACATTTTTAATGGTTAAACCTGATGGAGTTCAGAGAGGGTTGATCGGAAATGTGATCAACCGTCTGGAAAATAAGGGACTGAAACCGGTTGCAATGAAAATGATGTTGATTTCGCCTGAACTGGCGGCACGTCATTACGGAGAGCATGAAGGAAAAGGATTTTATGAAGGACTGATCGGCTTCATCACTTCTTCGCCGGTTGTAGCCATGGTCTGGGAAGGCGACAACGCAGTTGAACTGGTCAGAACGCTGATCGGTGCCACAGATCCGGTTAAGGCAACACCGGGAACTATCCGTGGTGATCTTGCTGTTTTTACCGGAAAAAATATTGTACATGGATCTGATTCGGCAGAAAGCGCTGCAAGGGAAATCGGGTTATTTTTTAATAATGACGAACTCTGTAGTTATGAATATAACCAGGAGGATTGGTTATACGATTAGGTTTGATTTTTGAATCAGTAATTCATTACAGTAATTAATAAGAAAAAAACGGCTTTATGCCGTTTTTTTTGTTGCAAAAGAAAATAATCTGCGTTATAATTATAACCAAGATGGTTAGTATTAAAAGGGTGGTGGGTAGATATGTTTGCAACAAAATGTCCGGGACAGGATATGCGGTATTGGACGGCGGATGATGTGCATGAGATAAAATGTCCTCAATGCGGTGAATTAATTGAGTTTTTCAAGACCGATATCCGATTGCGTTGTCCTAATTGTAAGACAAGGGTTGCAAATCCCCGTTTTGACATGGGATGTGCAGAATGGTGCGCTTATGCCGAACAGTGCCTTGGTCCGGCAGCAAGGGGGCTAAAAGGAAAATCGCTGAGAACGGTTTTTGAAGATGAACTGGAAAAAATAATTAGTGATTTACCCGATGAATTACAGAAAACAAAAGATGCTATTGAAAGAGCTGAAAAAAGGTGTAAAGAAGAACTGGTTGATATGCTTCCGGTAATAGCTTCTATCGTCTTGTTGACCTTAATAAGACTTGAGCGGGTTAAAGATAGCAAAGAATTTATTGATCAGGTAGGCAAGGAAAATACACTTCCCCAACAGGCCGTGAAAGAGGTGTTTGAACTTACGGAAAATATCCTGCAGGGAAAATCATCCGGCATTCAGGAAAAAATTATTGTGGAAGCACTGGCGGAAGAAGTCCTGCACTAATTAATAATAATTAATTTAGAAAGGAAGGTGCTGAGCAGATGAACACTGTAGTTCGTAAAATTATTTCAATCGATGAAAGTAAATGCGATGGATGCGGTTTATGTATTCCATCCTGTGAAGAAGGTGCACTGCAGATAGTTGACGGGAAGGCCAGGCTTGTAAAAGATATTTACTGCGATGGTCTCGGAAACTGCCTTGGTGAGTGCCCCCAGGGTGCTATCGACATCATTGAAAGAGAGGCAGAACCGTTTGATGAGGAAGCTGTTGAAGAACACCTGAAGAATTTAAAGGGGGAACTGTTAGAAGAAGAAGAGTGTTCCGTCTGTTGTGGAAGCAGCGTAGCCCGGGACATAAGTCATGAAAGAATATCTATTGACAAAAAAACTGAAGAAAATGGCTATATACCTGAAGCAGAGTTAAGTCACTGGCCGGTCCAGATCCACCTGGTTAATCCTGATTCGCATTTCATGAAAGATGTTGATCTCCTGATCGCTGCAGATTGTGTTCCCTTTGCCTATGCCGATTTTCACCGAAAATTTCTGGCTGGTCGATCCCTGCTTGTCGGCTGTCCGAAACTTGATGATGTTAATGCCTACCATCAGAAACTGGCTTCAATATTTAAAAACAATAAATTGAAGAGCGTAACTCTAGCTCATATGGAAGTTGGATGTTGTTTCGGTATGTCTCAGTTGGTTAAATCAGCGATGAAAACTGCAGGAGTTGAAATTCCTTTAAATGAAGTGATTATCGGGGTCGACGGAGAGATAAAAACCAAATAAGCGACTGGAAGAATAAATTGATGGCGTCAGTTAGTTTAGCATTCTACTGCCGCCATTTCTGTTAGATCCTGAATTGTCACATCTTCCAGAACAGATAACATAGCCTGCTGAGCTTTTGACCAGATTCCCCTCAGGGAACAGTGTGTTTGATCACGGCAGGGAGTTTCACTGAAAAGGCAGCGGGTTATTCCGATCGGTCCATCAATTTTTTCAATAACCTCTTTCAAGGTTATATAACGAGGATCGCTATTCAGGCGAATCCCGCCGGAAGGGCCCCTGGTTCCTACAGTCCATCCCGCTTCTTTCAGTAGAGCCAGAAGCTGAACCACCAAATTAACCGGTATTGAACGATTAGCAGCAATTTCTTTACTGGTTATGGTAGTTCCGGCCGGACGAGAAGCGAGTTCCGTTAAAATGATAATTGCATATTCTGCCTTTTTGGTTATCATGATTTGCTCCTTTTTATATATAACTTAATTGGTTATATTATAAAGCGAAATGAAATTTAGGTCAACGTCAACAAAGTTAATTAAAATGCAAATATACTGCAACAGCCAGCACTTTGAAAAAGGTCAGAATTGTTATATAATTAAAGTAATATTAATGTAGGTAATTAAATTGGACTGGTAGTGATTGCGATGATAAAAAGAAACTACTTAAATTATAAAATAATTGCTTCTGCTTTTATAATCATGATTTTATTATTGAACATGCCGGCGCAGGGCAGCGCTGCGGAGCGACCCATACATGTCATTGAGCTGGAAGGAGCAATTACCGCCGGGCAGGGCAACTACCTTGAAAGACAATTTGAAATAGCCCTGGAACGTGATTCGCAGTTAGTAGTTGTGATTATGGATACGCCGGGTGGTCTGGTTGACGCCACGCTGAAGATAAACCAGCTCTTTATGAATGCGAATCTACCTGTTGCAGTGCTGGTAGCGCCATCAGGGGCAATAGCAGGTTCTGCCGGGGCATTCATCCTTATTTCTTCTGATATAGCGGCAATGGCTCCGGGAACTACTGTGGGAGCAGCTCAGCCGATCACCTTTTCTCCGGAAGGCACAGACACAGCAGATGAAAAAACAGTTATATTTTATGCCAATCACCTGCGAAGCATGGCCGAAGAAAAAGGAAGACCCCCCGATATAGCCGAGAGATTTGTTACAGAAAATTTGACCCTAACTTCTCGGGAAGCGTTGGATTCCGGCCTGATCGATTATATAGTACCGGGAATTAATGAGCTTCTGGAAGCAGTTGACGAAACAGTGGTCGTAAAACAGGGAGTGTCCTATAATCTCAATACGGCAGATGCTCCAATTTACATGGAAGAGATGAATATCAGGGAGCGTCTGCAAAATTGGCTCAGTGATCCCCAGATATCGTTTTTAATCCTTATGCTCGGATTGCTCGGGATTTATTTCGGTATTAACGCACCAGGTACTTTTGTCCCTGAAGTAACCGGTGTAATCCTGGTGATCCTGGGCATTTACGGAATAGGTTTATTTGATACCAATACAACAGGTTTGATTTTGCTTCTTTTAGGAGCCGGGTTGATCGTTGCCGAAATTTTTACAGCCGGGTTTGGAATTTTTGGAATAGGAGGCGCAGCTGCTATGGTTGCAGGTGCAATTTTGTTACCAATGGAACCTTTAATGGCCAGGGAGTGGTATGCAACTTTCCTGATAACAGTTGTAGGAACGGTTATCGGTTTACTTATTATCATCATTTTTGTTGCCCAGAGAGTGATTCAAAGCCGACGACAGTGGCATGAGGGCAGCACTTATTTTCTGCCCCCTGAAAAAGGAATTACTGTATCGAAATTAAATCCTGAAGGGATGATCAAAGCGCGTGGAGAACTTTGGAAAGCGAGGAGCCAAGACGGTAAGAACATACCGGCCGGAACCGAAGTTGAAGTTGTAAAGGCAGAAACTCTTATGCTTTGGGTCAGAAGAGCGGAAAAGGATAAGAAAGACAACAGCGTTGAATAGGTGAAATTGAAAATGTAAGCAGGGTATCTATTGATTATTAATAAAGCGGAGGTGGATTGAGAATGATTGAAATTATAAGCGGAGGCGGTTTGTTTATACCGATTATAATCGTTTTATTTTTGTTTATAACCTCAGCAATTAAAATTGTCCGTGAATATGAGCGGCTGGTAGTATTCAGACTTGGACGCCTGATCGGACAAAAAGGGCCTGGTTTGGTCTTTGTGATACCGCTGGTCGATCGGACAATCAGGATCTCTCTCAGGATCATCACCCTTGATGTACCCACCCAGGAGGTCATTACCCGCGATAACGTAACCACAAGTGTTAATGCCGTTGTATATTACCGGGTTGTTGATCCCAACCGGGCTGTCAACAATGTTGAAGAATATAAAATGGCGACTGCCCAGTTGGCTCAGACAACTTTGAGAAGTGTTGCCGGACAGGCTGAATTGGATGAATTGCTGTCGGAAAGAGATAAACTTAACCAGAAGATCCAGTCGATCCTCGATGAAGCGACAGATCCATGGGGAATTAAAGTCACTGCCGTTGAAATTAAGGATGTTGTAATACCCGAAGCTCTTCAGAAAGCGATTTCGCGCCAGGCGACTGCTGAAAGAGAGCGCAGGGCAGTCATCGTACAGGCAGAGGGTGAAAAAGCGGCAGCCGGTAAGATCGCAGAGGCAGCAAAAATTTTAAACTCCCAGGAGGGCGGTTTCTATGTCCGCTTGTTACGAACACTTCCGGAAATCGCCGGTCAACAGGGTTCGATCATCGCTTTCCCGTTACCGATCGAACTAAGACATCTGCTTCCGCTGTCCAATAAAGGCGAAGCGGCTAAAGAAAAAGAAGAATAAACTAAGCAGAACAACCCGGAGTCAGTACTATGAACCATTACGATAGAACACTGAAACTGCGCTATAACACAGCATTTATTGTCAATGCCGAAGCCGGGGGTGGTAAGGCAGGCCGGGTATGGCAGCAGATAGAACAACTGTTAAATGAAGCTGGACAACGCTACACTGTATATTTTACTGATAGGCCGGGCGATGGTACTATCCTTGCGGCAAAGTCAGTCAAAAAAGGCGCTGAACTGGTAGTTGCGGTTGGAGGCGATGGATCTCTCCGGGAAGTTGTCAATGGAATTGATCTCGGTAAGATTATACTGGGTATACTACCCCTGGGAACCGGAAATGGTTTCAGGAGATCCACGGGTATTCCGGGCAGATGGCAAGAAGCGCTTTACGGTTTGAACAGTTGGGAGCCTCAGAATGTAGATATTGGCTCGATAAACGAAACGTTCTTTCTAAATGTAGTCGGAATAGGGTTTGATGCAGCAGTTGCCGAGATGGCCTCGCACAAGTACAGATTTATAAAAGGCTATATGGCTTACCTGGCCGCTTTTTTTAATGAATTATTGCATTTTGAACATTTTGCGGCAGAGTTATCCTGTGATGGTCAAATCTTGAAAGAAGATAATACACTTCTGGTTGTAATTGCCAATGGCAGATTTTATGGTGGAGCATTATCGATCGCTCCGAATGCTTCAATTACTGACGGCAATCTGGATTTACTGTTGGTCAAAGGGAAAACTAATCCGGAAACTACAGTTATAGCCGTAAAAGCTCTGATGAAAAAACATTTAACACATGATGGTGTACTCTCCATGGTCGGTAAAGAGATAACCGTCGGAGCTGATCATCCTGTTCTTGTACATGTAGACGGAGAAGTTATAGGGAATCTGCCTGTTAGAATAAAAGTGCATCCGAAAGCTCTAAAACTGTTGACGCCACCTTCGATTTAAAATTAATAATCTTAAATTATTTCTTTGGTTATTGATTATCGCTCCAGGAGTAGTTATAATAACAGGGCAGGTATTTTTCGGGCGAGCGTGGCGGAACGGCAGACGCGCTAGGTTCAGGACCTAGTGGGCTTAACGCCCGTGGAGGTTCAAGTCCTCTCGCTCGCACCAAATAATTAGCCATCTGTTGATCTTAAATATTTTTCAGCAGGTGGCTTTTATTTTGCGTGACAGGACAGTTATCAATTTAGTTCCTAACAATAATGTTGTCAACAACCCCGTCCCCTTGACAATGTTTAGTTTTTTGGGAGAAGGCCGTGTAGGATCAGATCGTAAACTGATTCCAGCACCGCGTCTGATCCGTATTTATTTTCAAGGATCTCCCTGTAAATGAAGGTGTCCAGAAGCGAAATAAGTGCAAAACTGATAATTTCACTGCGTACCGGACGTATATCTCCGCTTTTAATTCCGCGTTCCAGATCTTTCGTCAGGGGATCAACCCAGGATTTTCGTAAAATAGACTCTGCTCTGGCTCGTTCCTCGGGATCCTCCTGACGGAGAGAATCTTTGAGCAGATTTATAGAAGTAGAAAGGCGCTTTGAATATGTATGTCCGGCTTTCCAACGCTGCTCGAGACGTTTTAGTGGTTTTGTTTCCTGACGAATACTGTCCAGTGAACTTTTGGAAAAGGAGTCAAATATACAGTCCAGACAGGTCAGGTAAAGGTCTTTTTTATTTCTAAAGTAGTAATAAAAGGAAGGTTTTGTAACACCTACTTTCTCCATTATTTCGGCAATACTGGGGCTGCTGTATCCTTTACGTAAAAATATCTGTGATGCTTCCCTGATGATACTATCGCGGGTTTTTGACTCAACATTATCTTTTAGTTTCCTTTTCGTTCCGGATTTTTTCTTTTTGGCAGTTACTTTCTCCCATGTTGCTGCAGCATGCGAAAGGGGAATAGCTTCTTCATTGCATTTGCGAAGAAAAAGAAGACGTTCAAGATGGGTTTGATCATAATAAGCCTGATTGCTCTTTTTAAATACAGGTGGATGGAGATAGCCTCTTCGCAGGTAGTAATGAATCAGCTGTTTGCTGATTTTTGAACGCCGGGAAAGTTCACCGATGCGCATGACTTTTTCTGCTGTGGCGATTTCCATTAAACTATCCTCGCAATTTATGAAAAATGATGAGCAGTGTTTAGATATTAATTATACGTTATTTATACGATTCCTCTAAATGATCAGTAGAAATCTTTATAAACTAAGGATTTATTATCAAAATATATAGTTGATTAAAAATATTGATTAAATGCATTCAATCTCATAAAATTAAATTAACTTTATTGCGGGAGGTTTAGTAAATGGAAGAAATCAGGTTTGACGGGAAAGTAGCAGTGATCACCGGAGCTGGAGGAGGTCTTGGAAAAGCTTACGCCCTTTTACTTGCATCACGTGGTGCAAAAGTCGTTGTCAATGATCTTGGTGGAACTTTTGACGGCAGCGGTTCTGACACTACTCCTGCCCAGATGGTTGTCAATGAGATCAAGTCTGCGGGTGGTGAAGCAGTGGCAAATTACGATAGTGTAGCAGAGTGGGAAAGCGCTCAAAATATAATAGAAACGGCAATTGATAAATACGGCCGCCTCGATATACTGATCAATAATGCCGGTATTTTAAGGGATAAAAGCCTGTTAAAGATGGAAATGGAAGATTATCGCAAGATTATGTCGGTGCATCTGGATGGAACATTTTATTGTACAAAAGCGGCTTTTGCCGGCATGAAAGACCAGACATACGGCAGGATTGTCTCAACAGCATCGGCAGCAGGTTTGTACGGAAATTTTGGACAGGTTAATTATGGTGCGGCTAAAATGGGAATTGCCGGAATGATGAACTGTGTTGCGCAGGAAGGCGCCAGATACAACATCAAAGCAAATACAATCGTTCCAACTGCCGGAACCAGGTTAACTTTTACCGTTATGCCCGAAGAAGTTATCGGTAAGGTTAAGCCTGACTATGTAGCTCCCATTGTTGCCTGGCTCTGCTCTGAAAAATGTGAGGAAAGCGGAAAAATGTTCAGTGCCGGTGGTGGATATTTTAGCAGGGCTGCAATAGTCGAAGGGCCCGGTGTGGTCTTTAATCCTGAAAAAGCGATAACAATCGAGATGATTGTGGATAAATTCGATGAGATCAAAAATCTTGAAGGTGGAAGTGAATTTGCCTCAGCCATGGAACAGGCCGGCACAGTTCTATCAAAAATGAGTATGGGTTAATCCTGGAAGATAAAAGGTTACGTGAGAAAGGAGAATGGTTATGCCGATAGATCCGAAATTGGTTGGTAAAGAACTGCCTTCACTGGAAATCAGTTACTCTACCAAGGACATAATCCTTTATGCCCTGGGAATAGGCGCGGGAGCAGAACCGGATGAACTTAAATTTGTTTATGAGAATGAACTTGAGGTTATCCCAACCTATGGGGTTATTCCGCCATTTGGAGCGCTGATGGGTATAGTTGGCATGGAAGGGATGGATTTTAACCTGGCCATGCTTCTGCACGGAGAACAGTATCTTGAGATCTACAAAACGATACCTGTAGAAGGCAAAATGACTTCATATCCCAAAATATCAGGAATATTTGACAAGGGTAAAGGGGCCCTGGTAGAAATTGATGTGACCACCAGGGATTCAAAGGGTGAAGAGCTTTTCATGAATCGGTTCAGTACTTTTATCAGGGGTGAAGGAGGTTTCGGCGGGGATCGCGGACCTGAACCAGGCAATGAACCTCCGGAAAGAAAGCCGGATCGGGTTGTAGAAATGAAAACATTGCCGCAGCAGGCCTTATTATACAGACTTTCTGGTGATTTCAACCCGCTGCATGCAGATCCAGGCTTTGCTGCGATGGGTGGTTTTGAAAAACCGATACTTCACGGTCTTTGTACTTTCGGATTTGCGGGGCGGGCCGTGATCAGAGAATATTGTGGGAATGATCCATCCCGTTTCAAAGCGATTAAGGTTCGTTTCTCAAGGCATGTATTCCCCGGTGAAACAATCGTAACAGAAATGTGGAAGGTAAAGGATGACCAGATAATCATCCGTTCGAAAACAGCCGAACGCGGCGAATATTGCCTGACCAATGCTGCTGTATGGTTGAACATATAAAATGAAAGGAGTGGGTAGATGTTGGTTGGTATCAGTTCATTTGCGGGGTATATCCCCCGTTATCGTATAAATCGAATGCAAATATTTAGCGCCATGGGATGGTTGAATCCTGCTATTATCATGAACGCAGCCGGAGATAAAGCAGTAGCCAATTATGATGAGGACTCAATTACAATGGCTGTCGCGGCAGGAATGAAATGCATGCAGGGGTTCAATCCGGCTGATATTGAAGCGCTCTACTTTGCTTCAACCACAGCCCCTTACCGTGAACGTCAAAATGCCAATATTATTTCCGGGGCTTTAGCTGCCGGAGAAACTATCAGAACAGCAGATTTTTCGGGTTCGGTAAAATCAGGAACGGCAGCGCTGTTATCTGCGATTGAATTTGTAGCCTCCGGCAGTGGCAGAAACGCCATGGCCTGTGCGTCTGACTGCAGGATAGGCAAAGTGGGGTCAGTTCAGGAAATGGTATTTGGTGATGGGGGAGCCGCACTTCTGATCAGTTGTGAAAATGTTCTGGCGGAATTTAAAGGCGCTTTTTCAATGGCTTGCGATTTTGTTGATCACTTGCGTGGTGAAAATTCTAAATATGATCGTCAGTGGGAAGAACGATGGATCAGGGATATGGGCTATGACCGCTTCATTCCTCAGGCTATTCAGGGACTCTGCGATAAATACAGCCTTCAAATAGCTGATTTTAAAAAAGTGATTTATCCCTGTTATTACGGGGGAGCCCGGAAGAATATAAACCGTCGACTGAAAATTGATTCTGAACAGGTTCAGGATGACCTGATGATGGATGCCGGAGATACCGGTTCGGCTCATCCGCTTCTGATGTTGGCAGCTTCTCTTGAGGATGCTTCTCCTGGGGATAAAATAGCAGTTATCAGTTACGGCAATGGCTGTGATGCGCTCTACTTCGAGGTTACAGGTGAAATAGAAAACTATAAAAACAGGTTAAGGGTTACAGATTCCATCAGGAACAGGCAGGATCTTGATAATTTCCAAAAATATCTGGCATGGAGGGAAATGTTACCTGTTGAGATTGGCATGAGGGGCGAAGAGGAGAGACTGACCCGCTGGTCCCTGGTGTGGCGAAACCGAAAAGCAATTTCCAGCATGCAGGGCACAAAATGTTTAGCCTGTGGAACCCAGCAGTACCCGCCACAGAGAGTTTGTGTTAATCCCGAATGCGGAGCAATTGATCAAATGGTACCGATTATTTTGTCCGGAAAAACCGGCAAAATTGTCAGCTTTACTTCAGATATGCTTGCAGCAACATTAAATCCTCCTGCTATTTATGGCAATATAGACTTTGAGGGCGGAGGAAGGTTAATGATGGATTTCACTGACTGCGTACTTGAAGATCTGAAAGTTGGGATAAAGGTGAATTTCTCATTCAGAATAAAATATGTAGATCCAAAAAGGGACACCACTTTTTATTTCTGGAAAGCGGTACCTGCTAAGGAGGTGTCTTGATATGGCAGCTGGTATCAGAGATAAGGTTGCGGTTTTGGGAATGGGATGTTCAGTTTTTGGTGAAAGATGGGAAGATGATTCAAGTGATCTTCTGATTGAGGCTTTTCTGGAGTGCCTTGATGATGCGGGAATCGAAAAAAAAGATATTCAGGCGGCCTGGATCGGTAATCATATTGATGAAATAAGCATCGGTAAAGGAGGCTGTTACCTGGCCAATGCACTGCACCTGCCCTTAATACCGGTGACACGGGTGGAAAATTTCTGTGCATCAGGGACAGAAGCATTCCGGGGGGCCTGCTATGCAGTTGCTTCCGGAGCATATGACATTGTGCTGGCTGCAGGTGTTGAAAAACTGAAGGATGTAGGTTATGGAGGGCTGCCCGATTCGCCTATATTTGGTCAGCTATCCAGGCTGCTCAGCCCTAATGCTACTGCACCAGGGATGTTTGCCCAGCTTGCTACCGCTTATTCGGCAAAACATGATATTCCGATGGAGAAAATAAAGCAGGCGATTACCCATATTTCATGGAAAAGTCATCAAAATGGAGCAAAAAATCCAAAAGCTCATCTGCGCAAAGAGATTTCTGAAATGCAGATCGCCGATTCTCCTTTTGTGGCTTATCCATTAGGCCTTTTCGACTGTTGTGGCGTGAGTGACGGATCGGCGATGGCAATAGTTACTACACCGGAAATAGCAGCGAATTTTAAGCCGAACCAGTCGTTGGTAAAAGTAAAGGCACTGCAGATCTCGGTAAGTTCAGGTGAAGAATTAAGCTACAATCAGTGGGATGGCAGCGGTCTTTTGACAACGAGACAGGCTGCAAAACTGGCTTATAAAGAAGCAGGTATCAAAAATCCCCGTGAAGAGATCGGTATGATTGAGGTTCACGATTGTTTTTCAATCACTGAAATGGTAACGATGGAAGATCTTCAGATTTCACCTCCCGGCCAGGCACCTGATGATATCATTGATGGATTCTACGATCTGGACGGGCAGGTTGCTTCTCAACCTGATGGCGGACTTAAATGTTTCGGTCATCCTATCGGCGCTTCGGGACTGAGGATGCTTTATGAGATTTACAACCAGCTTTTAAGGCGCTGGCCGGAAGATCGTCTTGTGAAAGATCCAAAATTAGGCCTGACTCATAACCTGGGAGGTGTTCCTTCCCAGAATGTAGCCAGTATTTGCATACTTGGATTGGATTAAGGGGTGGACAGCGTGAAAGATTATGAGAATATCCTATGCGAAAAAAACGGTCGTGTTTTATTAATCCGTCTTAACCGTCCGGAAATAATGAATGCATTGGAAGAAGCACTGGCTAAAGACCTGGTGGACGCTGTCCGGATCGCGGCTGACGATGACCAAATCGGAGCCGTTGTAATCACCGGGACGGGAAAGGTATTCTCTTCCGGTGGCGACCTTGGTAAACTGATGCAGGGGTTTGAGCTGTTGGAAGGCAGACAGTGGTTGAAAGACGGCTATCGTCAGATTCTTGAACTGTCAAGAATCAAAAAGCCTGTACTGGCTGCTGTAAACGGCTATGCCGTGGGAGCCGGTTTTTCCCTGGCTTTGATGTGTGATTTAATCATTGCATCTGAATCTTCAAGGTTTGGCATGGCGTTTATTAAAGTAGGGGCCATTCCCGACTGTGGAGCACTCTATTTTCTTCCCCGGCTGGTGGGCTTGCAAAAAGCAAAAGAACTGGTTTTTACCGGAGAAAATATCGATGCTGCAGAAGCAGTACGGATCGGGATCGTTAACAGAATATATCCGGAAGAAAAACTACTGGATGAAACTATAGTGCTGGCTCAAAAACTGGCTGATGGTCCGTCTGTAGCGCTGGCCCAGGCTAAGGAGATACTCAATGCAAGCAGTAACCTCAGCCTGGAAGCTGTAATGGAACTGGAAATATATGCTCAGAGCTTCTGTTTTCAGACAGAAGACCATAGGGAAGGAGTAATAGCTTTCCTGGAAAAGCGTAAACCTGAATTTAAAGGAAAATAGTAAATAGATCAGTAACCTAAATTTTATTCAGTAATTGCTGCTGCATAATCGGACAAAGCATTTTAACCGTTCATTTTGCAGCAGTTTTTATTACTGGTCAGCCTGGGAAGAGGTGAGAGAGAGGAGTATAAAGTGAATCAGAAAACAAATAATTTTAGGGAGGCGTTTGAAATGTCCCGGCCCTGGTTAAAGGTATATGCTCCGGGAGTTCCGGAGGAAATTGAATTTGAAAGAATTACCATGCCCCGGGTACTCAGCCGGACTGCTGAAAAGTATCCGGAACAGACTGCATTGAATTGGATGGGTAAGAAGATATCCTATCGCGAACTGGATCATCTGGTAAACAGATTTGCCAGGGCACTCACTGATCTGGGTGTAACTGAAGGAGATAAAGTTGCGCTGCTTTTACCCAATCTGCCTCAGACTGTTATAGCAAACTACGCAGTGTTTCGCCTGGGTGCGGTGAGTGTGATGAACAATCCACTATACACAGAAAGAGAGTTAAAACACCAGCTCAATGATTCAGAGTCTAAAATTGCTGTTGCTCTTGATTTATTACTGCCGAGGATGCAAAATTTGCAGAAAGAGACGTACCTGGAAAAGATTATAACCTGTCATATAAATGATTACCTGCCTTTCCCCCTGAAACAGATCTACCCGTTGGTTAAAAAGGATATGTACCGCAAGATTGTACCAGGTGATAATATATTTCAGTTTACAGACCTTGTAAACAAATATCCTTCAAAACCTGTAGAGGATAAATCTGCATGGGATGAAGTGGCTGCCCTTTTATATACAGGAGGAACTACGGGATTAAGCAAAGGAGTTATGCAGACACATGCAAATCTTTCCGTTAACGTTCAGCAATTTGCAGCATGGCTTCCGGGTATAGAAACAGGGGAGAAGATGCTGGCTGATTTACCATACTTTCATACTGCCGGATTTTCTTTGATGCAGAACTTACCTGTATGGATGGGATTGGAAGCCATAACCGTTCCAAGGCCGGATCCTGAAAATGTTTTGAGTGCCGTAAAGAAATTCAAGCCAAATTATCTGCCCGGGGTGCCGACAATATTCAATGGATTGTTCAACAATAAGGAATTCAGAAGTATGGATTTATCATTTATTAAAGGTTATTTTTCAGGTGGTGCACCACTTCCAATAGATACTTTCAATAGTTTGAAACAGATCAACGGATCTGATCTGATCAGTATATATGGATTAACAGAATGCACAGTTACAGCAACTGTCAGCCCCTGGGGTGGAAAAGTTAAACCAGGCACGGAAGGAATTCCCGTTCCGAATACAGACATAAAAATTGTTGACATCGAAACCGGAATGAAGGAACTGGCAGCAGGTGAAAAAGGTGAAATTATAATCAAAGGGCCTCAGGTAATGAAAGGTTATTATAAGAAGCCTGATGAAACTGCTGAAGTTTTGAAGGATGGTTGGTTGTTTACCGGTGACATCGGTTTCCTGGATGAGGAAGGTTACCTATCGGTTGTTGATCGTAAAAAAGATATTATCATCGCTGGAGGATTTAATATTTACCCCAATGAAATTGATGATATTCTTTTTTCACATCCGAAGATAGCGGAAGCCTGCACTATCGGAATTCCAGATCAATACCGGGGAGAAACCGTTAAATCATTTGTAGTCCTGCATGAAGGAGAAGTGATGACATCACGGGAGTTGGAAGAGTACTGTCGGGAATCGCTGGCAGGATATAAAATTCCGAAAGAAGTTGAATTTATCGATTCTCTTCCAAAATCAGGTGTTGGTAAAGTATTGAGAAGAGCTTTAAAAGAAAGGGAAATGGAGAAATTAGACTAAATTAATAAGAGTATTGTAACATTTATGAAGCAGGGTTGAAGTACTTAACCCTGTTTTTTATACACTATGTATAATCAAAGGTGATTAACATTTTATACCTTATTTGAAGGGAAAAATATTTAGCTGGAGAATAGAACAAAGAAGATAAAATAGCTTATGGAGCCTTGCCATTCTGAAATATAACTGGAGGTGGAATGCTTGGAAGAATATAATAAATTAGTCAAAGAGAGAAAAGTAACTTACAGACCCGCCGGTGTTGGAGAGATTTTTACTGATCCTGATGCTGACAAGGCTCGGTTTTTCTTTCGTGACGAAAAACCACGGAAAATGGTGGAAAAGACAACCACGGTGGAAAAGGCCGTATCAGAACTGATTAATGATGGTGATTACATCGGTATAGGCGGGTTTGGCGCGAACCGTACACCGACAGCAGTTTTGCATGAAATGCTGCGCCAGAAGAAGAAAAACATTGGCTTGGCCGGTCATACTGCCACGCATGACTTTCAAATCCTGACCGCAGGTAAATGCATTGACCGCTGTGATATTGCCTATATTGTTGGGCTTGAGGCACGTGGTTTATCAAAAGTAGCCAGGAAAGCAGTAGAGAGTGGAACAATAAAGCTTACTGAATGGACAAATGCTGCTCTTACCTGGCGCTATAAAGCAGCTGCGATGGGTATTTCCTTTCTGCCGGTTCGCTGCATGCTTGGAACCGACACGGAGAAATACAGTGCGGCTATGGAAATCGAATGCCCCTTTACCGGTTCTAAATATTTGGCAGTTCCTGCACTTTATCCGGACGTAGGGATAATCCACGTTCACCGGGCAGATGTATATGGTAACTGCCAGATTGAAGGTATCATGGTGGCTGACTATGATCTGGCCCGGGCAGCAAAAAAACTGATCATAACAACTGAACGATTGATACCAAACGAAATAATCCGCCGGGAACCGACTAAAACAGTAATACCATATTATCTTGTCGATGCGGTAATTGAAGTACCCTTTGGCGGTTACCCGGGAACTATGGCCTATGAATATTTCAGTGATGAGGATCATCTTCGGGAATGGATGAAAGCGGAAAATGATCCGGAAACTCTGGCGGCATTCCTGGATAAGCATATTTATGGTGTGAAAGATTTTAACGATTATCTCGATACGATTGGCGGATTGGCCCGCCTCCAGGAACTGCGTTGTCAGGAGAACCTGGTTGAGAAGTAAAACAAATCTATCGCTAAGGGGAGGTTAAATTATGAAATATAATGATATGGAATTAATGATCTGCCTTGCATCCCGCTACCTTGAAGACGACAGTATAGTTGTTGTCGGAACAGGTGCGCCATGTGCGGCGGCTATGCTTGCTCAAAAAATATACTCACCCAGGTTGATGATCATGTTTGAGGCTGGCGGGATCGGTCCGCTGCTTCCCTCGATGCCAATTTCTGTTGGAGATTCCCGGACGTTTTACCGGGCTCTTGCAGCGAGTAGTATGCCTGAAATTATGGAAACCTGCCAGCGAGGTCTGGTTGATTATACATTCTTAGGCGGGGCACAGATTGATCAATACGGCAACATTAACTCAACAATGATCGGAACAGATCACCAGAAACCTAAAGTTCGTTTCCCCGGAAGCGGCGGAGCGAATGATCTCGGTTCGCTTTGCTGGAAGACGATGATGATTACCCCCCAGGATCAGCGTCGGTTTACCGAAAAAATTGATTTTATTACAACTCCCGGTTATTTAACCGGTCCGGGGGCACGTGAAACTGCCGGGTTGCCTCCCGGAAGTGGGCCTTACAAGGTGATTACCAATCTCTGTGTGATTGGTTTTGATGAAGAATCGAAAAGGATGAAAGTAGAAAGCATTCACCCCGGAGTAACAAAGGAAGATATTATTAATAATACCGGTTTCGAGTTGCTCTGGGCTGACGATCTCGGTATAAGTGAACCACCGAGTAAGGATGAGTTAAACATTTTACGCAATGTTGTAGACCCCCTGCGATATATAATCGGCCGGGGAGAATAAGAATAATATTAAAATAACGGGAGGTATTACCGGATGCGTGAAGCAGTTATAGTAGGCGCTGTGCGAACGGCTGTCGGTACATTTGGTGGCTCACTAACTGCTGTCAGCGCCGTAGATCTGGGCAAGACAGTTATGCAGGCGCTCCTGGAAAAGACAGCAATAAAACCGGAATTAATCGATGAGGTTATCTTTGGCTGTGTTCTACAGGCTGGGTTGGGCCAGAATGTAGCTCGCCAATCAGCTATAAAAGCCGGATTACCGGTTACTGTTCCCTGCACCACTATTAATAAGGTATGCGGGTCAGGACTGAAAAGCATAACGATGGCAGCTTCGGCCATTGCTGCCGGCGATGTAGAGATTGTAATTGCAGGTGGAACGGAAAATATGAGTGCAGCGCCTTATGCTGCGCCAAATGCAAGATGGGGCATGCGTATGGGTGATGGAAATTTTATCGATGTGATGATCCGAGACGGACTCTGGTGTGCCTTTGGTGATTATCACATGGGCATGACAGCTGAAAACATTGCTGAAAAATACGGAATAACCCGTGAAGAACAGGATAAATTCGCCCTGGATAGTCAGAATAAGGCCCAGGCTGCAATCGCTTCCGGCCGCTTCAGGGACGAAATCGTTGCCGTTCCGATTCCCCAGAGAAAGGGCGATCCAGTAATATTTGAAGTCGATGAACATCCACGCGCGACTACGCTGGAAGCGCTTTCAAAATTGCGGCCGGCATTCAAGAAGGATGGAACTGTAACTGCCGGAAATGCTTCAGGCATAAATGACAGTGCGGCGGCAGTATTGATAATGAGCCGTGAGAAAGCCGATGAACTCGGTGTTATACAAATGGGTGTAATCAAGAGCAGCGCTTCGGCCGGAGTTGACCCGGCTGTAATGGGAACCGGACCAATTCCAGCAACCCTTAAAGTGCTTGAACGTTCAGGTTGGGATGTAAGTGATCTTGATCTAATAGAGGCGAACGAGGCTTTTGCAGTTCAGGCACTGAGTGTGATGAAAGAACTTGATTTTAACCCTGATATCGTAAATGTCAACGGCGGTGCTATTGCGCTTGGTCATCCCATTGGGGCAAGCGGAGCAAGAATATTTGTAACCCTGGTTCACGAAATGCAAAAACGAGATTCAAAAAAGGGTCTGGCTACTTTGTGCATCGGTGGCGGCCAGGGTATTGCCTGCACCGTTGAGAGAGTTTAAACCGAAGGAGGAAAATTAAATGGCTGTTAGCATGAAAGGTAAGGATGTAATTTCGATTCATGATTTAAGCAGGGAAGAGGTAGATCAGATACTGGATACGGCTCATATATTGAAAATGAAGAATAAGCTGGGCGAAATATATCATCCGCTTAAAGGTAAATCGTTGGGTATGATCTTTCAAAAATCGTCGACAAGAACAAGGGTATCATTTGAGGTTGGGATGTGGCAGCTCGGCGGGTACGCACTTTTTTTAAGCGCCAATGATCTTCAATTGAACCGTGGTGAAACAATTGCCGATACAGCAAGAAATTTGAGCCGTTATCTCGATGGTATCATGATCAGGACTTACAGTCACCAGGATGTTGTCGACCTGGCAGAATACAGCTCGATACCGGTTATTAACGGCCTGACCGATCTTCTCCATCCGTGCCAGGTTTTAGCTGATCTATTTTCGATCAAGGAGAAAAAGCAGAATCTGGAAGGTTTAAAACTGGCTTATATCGGTGACGGAAATAATATGGCCCATTCACTTATGTATGGTGGTGCGAAGATGGGCATGCATGTCGTGATATGCTCACCATCTGGATTTGAACCGGACCCGGAAGTTACCAGGCTGTCAAAGGCCGACGCTGTAAAATCAGGAGCTTCAATATCTGTAAATGAAGACCCCGCAGAGGCTGTTAAAGATGCCGATATTATCTATACCGACGTATGGACCAGTATGGGCATGGAAGAAGAATATGAGCAGAGGTTAAAGAGCTTTTCCCGTTACCAGGTTAATAGTAAACTGACGGAACATGCCAGAGAAGATGTTCTGGTAATGCACTGTCTACCTGCACACCGGGGTGAAGAGATCACAGATGAGGTTATCGAAGGCCCACAGTCAATAGTATTTGATCAGGCGGAGAATCGTTTGCATGTTCAAAAAGCAATCATGGCACTGATAATGTAAATAAATCTAAGCTGTAAATCAGAGGTTCTTTAAAAAGAGGTTTCGGTTATGGCTGAGGGTAAAGAACGGAATATCCGGACATTCCTTGGCCTCGATGTCGGTGTTTTCGCAGTCAAGGGAGTCCTTATTAACGATGGAAAGATAGAAAAAGCTGTGGTGTTAACTGCCGGAAAACCGGTGGAATCTGCTTTTAACTGCATCAGGAAACTTGTAAATGAGACTCTGAGATCAGATATTCAGGTCGGTTTAACAGGGTATTATGCAAAACTTGTAGCTGGAAGTTTAGGCCTGAAACGAATTGTCGAAATTGAAGCTCTTAAGGCCGGGATCGAATATCTTGATCTTGATCCTGATTATGTGCTGTCATTGGGCCATGAAAATATTTACTACCTGGAAATTGACCGCTCGGGAAAACTTACTTATTTCAACCGCAATGGCCAATGTGCAGCGGGTAGTGGATCTTTCTGGTATCAACAGGCAACGAGAATGGGTTATAACGACCGGGAGCTTGCTGAATTAGCTGTTCAATCAGATATAGCCGTCCCTATTTCCGGTCGCTGTGCGGTTTTTGCCAAGTCAGATATGACTCATTCGATCAATGAAGGAGCAACCCTGGGAGCCGTATCTGCCGGAATGGCACAGGCGTTGGTTGAAAATGCCCTGACCAGTGTTGCCCGGAACAGGATAAAAGGTCCGGGCAGCCTGGTTGCTGTCGGTGGAGTTGCCGACAATCAGGCTGTCATTAAATATTTAAAGAAATTCACCAAAAGTTCAGGGCTAAAGTTAGTGCTTCCCGACGAACATGTCTATATCAATGCAATTGGTGCATCATTAAACGGTAATCTGATTTCAGCTACCAAACTGTTGAGCAGAATTCCGGGTAATGATGCCTTCAATCCGGAAATCCCCCTATCCCCTTTGAATCCTGCTCTTGCTATCTACCTAAACCATAAGGTTAACATCCGCCAATATGATTTATCAAAAGTGTATCTTGGTGTTGACTGTGGTTCTGTATCAACAAAAGGTATGCTTATTGACTATGCTGGAAGAGATATTGGTGGAGTCTATCTCCCCACATCCGGGCGGCCTGCTTTGCAGGTACTGAAATTGATCAGGCTGCTTGAAGAAAAATATGGAAATCTGATTAAAGATAGTCAGATCATCGTCTGTACAACCGGATCCGGAAGATTTCTTTCACAAAAAATATTAAATGCCGAATACGCAGTTGATGAAATAACCTGTCAGGCTGAAGGAGTTAAATCACATTTCTCAGATGAAGATACCCTTTCCATAATTGAGATCGGCGGAGAGGATTCAAAGTTTATTCAGCTGGAAAATGGTATACTTTCTGATTACAGCATGAACCCGGTATGTGCAGCCGGGACGGGTACTTTTTTGGAAAATCTGGCAGAGCTTTTAGGAATCAACATTAAAAACGAATTTTCCGATAATGCCTTTAAAGCGGAATACGGCGTTGATCTTGGAGATATATGTACCCTTATATCACAATCAATCCTGGCCTCAGCTTCAGCCCGGGGTCTGCCTCTTAACGAACAGCTGGCCAGCCTGGCTTACTCATCAGCCCGCAATTATCTAAGTAAAACTGTAGATCGAAGACCATTGAAAGGGAAAATTATTTTTACAGGCGCCACAGCAAAAAACCATGCTTTGGCCAGTGCTCTGGCAGCAATACTGGAAAAGAAAGTAATCATCCCTGCTGAACCGGAATTGACCGGTGCATTAGGTAGCGCCCTGATGGCCAGAAAATTAGACTCAGCAGGTATTAAGGGTGTAAATAATTTTCGGGGTTTATCTGAGACAAGGCATTTTTCTAATGAGAAAATGGAATGTAAGGCCGATTGTAAAGATGAGCATAACTGTGTCCTGAATGTAATAAATTTTTGTGACGATTCGAAATTTATTTATGGTGATCGCTGCGGACGCTATTCGGGAATAAACAAAAAAACAAGCATGAATGATTTTCCCGAGTATGAAAAGAGACGGTTGGAAATGATGGAATCTGTGGCTCCTCTCGATAATAATAGTGGGCCGACTGTAGGAATTGCCCGCTGCGGACTTTATTACGAATACTATCCTTTCTGGGCGGCCTTTTTCAACCGGGTGGGCTGTAAAATAATAAGTTCAGAACATTCGTCGGAGAAAATACTTCATCAGGGAAAATCGGCACTTGATTCCGAAATGTGCTACCCCATGAAGGTTATTGTCGGTCATTACAGGGAGCTATCCGATAAAAAACCTGACTATATATTTATACCGGAAGTCGTCGACATGGAGCCCCCAGAGTGGGCGTTAGAGTGGCCCAGATCCTTCGTTTGTCCTCTCCTGCAAACGCTAAGGGGTACTATTATGAATTCACTCAGCATATTGCCGGAAAAAGCTTTATATGCCCGTTTAAATTTCCGTTCAGGTAATGAATGTATCAAAGAACAGATGAAGAATTTAACCGAGAAAATACTTGGCGATTCTTTCAACGAGAATATTCACGGGGAAGCAGTACGGGAAGGCTTTGAAGCCCTGAATAGTTTTCGTAAAAAAATAGCAGATGAGGGTAAAAATATTCTGCATGATCTGATAAACCGTAAAAAGGATGTGAATGCCCTCGTTTTAAGCAGAAGCTATACTTTATATGACCGGTTTATTTCGAAGCAATTCTTGACCTATGCCCGCCAAAGCGGAATAAACGCAATTCCCTATGAACATATTTTTTACTTTCTGCAGTCATGGATAAGAGGAGAAACATGGTCACCTCAATTTGACCTGTTGCGAGAGGAATTTAAAAAATTTATGCAAGAAGAGGTATCAAAGATAGAAAATATCTACCCTGCGCAACTGCAAAAAATATTATCGACCGTCTTACTGGTTAATTTTCTGAATGAAAGAAGATTGATTACCGGCTTGCCCAAAATATACCTGATCTTTGTTGATCCATTTAAATGCGGGCCAAATGCCATGCTGCGCCATTATCTCAGCGATCTGACCAACTACCTGCGGTTGACTCTTGATGAACATACTGCTGCAGCCGGTATGATTACCAGGCTGGAAGCTTTCAAAAACACAAGTCAGGGGAAAGAGGAGATCGAGCAGAAGCGGGTCATATCATCCAGGACCACTAAGATTTCCGAAAAGGGCTGGAAAAAGATTTTGATTCCAGGGCCGACAAGGCATTCAGAGGTCTTTGCTGCTCTTTTCAGAAGATACGGCCTGGATGCTGAAGTTCTGCCTGCCGGCGACTACGGTGATATATCGCTTGCTCAACGATCGGTTAATGGTGAAGAGTGCCTGCCTTTTATCCAAAACCTGCAGGACTTTTTTTCTTATTTAAAGAAAAACGGCGATAAACCAGAAAATGGAGAAGTATTCTTCCAGGGTTGGGCCTGCGGTCCATGTCGATATGGTCTTTATGCTCCGACACAGGCTTTGGTACTGAACAGATCGGGCTATGGAGAAGCCCGTGTTTGCGCCGTTAAATTTTCCGATATATATAAGCGTTTTGGTTTCGGTTTCGTAATTACTCTCTATAATGCCCTGGTTACGATAGATATTCTATACAGATTACTCTACAGCATTCGCCCCTACGAGAAAAAAAGCGGGCAGGCAGAAGAGATATTTAGCCGTTATGCCGATCGCGTGGAAGCATACCTGGTGAAATCAAATTCATCGCGCACATCAATCAAAAACAGGATTCATCGAAGAGACTTTGAAAAATTATTGGCAGACGCCGCATCAGAATTTAATAAAGTGGTAAGAAGAAAGAGAGATAAGCCAAAAATCCTGCTTGGCGGTGAATTTTACGTCCGGTTTGATCAACGCTGCAACCAGAAGGTAATTGAAAAGATCGAGCAATCAGGGGGAGAAGTTCTGCTCGCGCCCATGACCGAGCTTTTCACCTATACAATTCTCATCGATTCTCTTGAAGCTGCCGAGTCTTTTCAACGGAATCATAAAATTTCCACCTATGCCAGGTCAGTTCTCTACCGTCTGCTGCTTAACATTGCTCAGAATAATGAAGCGGCTCTCGAGAGTGCTGCCGGATATTTGATCGGGAATTTAAACGAGCCCACTGCGCTACAGATTATGCGTAAAGCGTCCCGTTATGTTTCATCTCACTATGGAGGCGAGCCACCAATGACATTGGGAAGGGTTGCCGCCCTGGCCGGAAAGGAAAGGGTTGCAGGGGCAATATTCGTTGCGCCCTTTACCTGTATGCCCGGTTCTATAGTCGAGGCTCAGCAGCGTTTACTGCAAAAGGATACCGGTATACCGGTGACAACAATTTACTATGACGGTAAGGATAATACAAGTCGCGATGAACTTGTGGAAGGCCTGGTTTACCAGGCCAGGCAGCTTGTGGACTCCAGTGATAATCAACCAGTCTCCTGATTTTACCCATCATTGTCATGGGGAAAACTAAGTTGTATAATAAAAGAAAATATTAAAAATATTAAGGAGGCTGTTCCCATGAGTCTTTATCTGATGTTTGGCAAATACAGTGGCGATTCACTGAACAAGATCAGTGCTGAAAGAACAGAGAAAGCTATGGATTTAATTCAGGAAAACGGTGGTGCAATCAAAGCTGCTTACGCAACGCTTGGCGATAACGATTTACTATTTGTCGTTAATTTCCCCAAAATTTCGAGCGTGATTAAAACATCAGTTGAAATGGGCAACATGCTGGGCATAAATTTTTCAACAACACCGGCAATCACTGTTAACGAGTTTGACAAGCTTTTTTAGTGGGTTTTCAGGATAGATTTTTAACATAACCTTTGGTGGGGCATTAACAAGTATGCCTCACTTTTTTTCGAAAACGCAAAGCCGGTCTTCCAATTTAAGAGATAACGGGGTATAATGAGTATCAGGCGAACATTTGTTTGGGCCGGTGAAAAAATTGTTCAAGAAAAAGATTATTTTTCTGGCAGACATGGAATCCTTTTATGCCAGTGTTGAAGCGGCACGTAATCCCGCGCTGCGGGGTAAACCGGTTGCAGTTTGTGGTGATCCGGCACTGCGGCACGGAATTATCCTGGCGGCCAGCCGCGAGGCGAAAGCTTTCGGTATTAAAACGGGGCAACCGGCATGGGAAGCAAAACGGATGTGTCCCTGGGTAATTTTTGCCCACCCCCGCATGCAGTCCTATATAGATTATTCAATGCAGATAACCAAAATTTTCGGACAGTACACCGACCGGGTTTTGCCCTATTCCATCGATGAACAGTTTCTTGATCTGAGCGGTTCGGAAAAACTTTTAGGTTCGCCTGAAGAAGCGGCTCGCAGCATTATTGACAGGATCTGGAGCGAGACAGGTATTCGCTGCCGGATCGGAATGGGTGAAAACCCTCTTCAGGCGAAAATGGCCTGTGACTGTTTTGCCAAGAAACAGTCCGGCGCATTTTTTGCCCTGAACAGTAATAATTACATGTATCATACCGGACCACTGCCGATCGGTTCTCTTTTCGGCGTCGGACACCGTATGGAAAATAATTTTCAGCGGATTGGGGTGCGCACAATTGCCCAGCTGGCCGGATTGCCCCGCAACATGATGCGACGCCGGTGGGGTATCAACGGCGAGGTCCTCTGGTTGAATGCACACGGTATCGATTATTCGACTGTCGATCCCGATCTGGACCGGGAGCAAAAAGGGGTGGGACATATGGCTACCCTGCCCAGGGATTATCGCCGGCAAGGTGAAATCGAACTGGTCCTCCTGGAAATGACCGAGGAAGTCTGTTCCAGAACACGCCGGCAGGGTAAAATCGGCTCGACTGTCCATCTCTACTGCAAGGGGGCCGATTTTGATTATCCCACCGGATTTTCCCGTCAAAAAAAATTGCCGGAACCGGCAGACCGGGCTTTGGAGGTTTTTCCGACAGTACTTCAACTGTTCCGCCGGCACTGGGATTGTAAACCGCTGCGGGCAGTGGGGATAAGCCTTACCGGCCTGACCACTGACCGTCAGCTGCAGCTGCCGTTTTATACCGATTATACACGGGAAGAAAAGCTGACCATGGCGATCGATATGGTGCGCGAAAGATTTGGCAAAACGAGTATTTTTCGGGCTGCGTCACTGAATCCCGGCGCACAACTTTTCCAACGCGCCGGAAAGATCGGGGGTCACGATTCATGAGCAAAAAGATGAGCCAGCAGTTTGCCTGCAGCAAAATGATGCTGCCTGAGCATCGCGATAACCTTCTGCAGCATCGCCGAACAGAAGAAAGGACGGAAAGATGCCGACAGCCTGCTGTCGACGAACAGGCCCTGGCAGAGCAGCAGCAGATATTTGAAGAAGCACTTCACAGCAGACGATCTCTCAGGATCACCATAGTGACCGAAGAGGGATGTTTAACGTATACCGGTCTGGTGCGGCGTTGTGATTTTGCTTTACGCACGCTGTTTTTAGATACCGGTTTTTCAAAGTCGCAGAAAATCAGTGTGAGCGAGATTGTCGGCATTTGCCTGGACCAGAGGAGGGATTTATGAAGAATCTGTCGAATGGTTCTGCTCAGTAAAGGAGGTATAGCAGAAATGCAGAAACCGCTGGAAGGAATTAAAGTTGTAGATTTAAGCCGCTTTATTGCCGGACCTTACTGCACCATGAAACTCGGTGATATGGGTGCTGACGTGATCAAAGTTGAAACTCCGGGTAAGGGTGATGATTCAAGAGCCCTGGGACCTCCATTTCTTGATGGCGAATCAGCTTATTACCTCTCGTTCAACCGCAATAAAAAAAGTATCACTCTGAATCTGCGGGAGAAGGAAGCCCGCGATATCCTTTTAAATCTTATCAGGGATGCTGATATCCTGGTTGAAAACTTTCGGATCGGCGTAACTGAAGAGATGGGCTTTACATATGAAGATGTGAAGAAGTTAAAAGAAGATATTATATACTGTTCGATTACCGGTTACGGACATAACAGTCCTTACCGGGAAAAGCCGAGTTTTGATGTCATGATCCAGGGTGAGGCCGGTTTGATGAGCATTACCGGTTTTCCTGACGGACCACCGCAGCGCGTTGGAGTGGCTATTGCTGACATCCTCGGAGGTTTCCATGCAGTCGAAGGCATACTTCTGTCCCTCCTGGTCCACCGGAAAACAGGAAAAGGCCAGTTTATTGATGTATCGCTGATGGATTCGATTATTGCAATATTAACCTATCAGGCAGGCAATTTTTTAGCTACCGGGCAGGCTCCACAAAGAGTTGGCAACCGCCATCCAATGATTACACCTTATGAGAATTTCGAAACAAAAGACGGATATGTAATTTTTGCCGTGGGTAACCAGAGATTATGGGAAAGCTTTGTTAAAGTTCTCAACCGTACGGATCTGAATGGTGATCCCCGATTTTCTGATATGAAAGGACGCAACCAGCATCCAGCTGAATTAAAAGAGATTCTGGAAGAGATTACCCGGCAGAAAACAACAGAAGAATGGGTAAATATAATGGAACAAGCCGGCGTTCCCTGTGGTAGAATTCGTACGATCGATCAGGTTTTGACCGATCCACATGTTGAAGTTCGTGAGATGGTAATTGAAAAAGAACATCCGACAGCAGGAATGATAAAACTAACCGGTGTGCCGACGAAGCTATCCCTGACACCGGGCGAAGTATACCTTGCTCCGCCCACATTGGGTCAGCATACCAGAGAGATCCTCGCAGGTATGGGTTATTCGGAAGGTGAAATAACCGGTTTAAAGGAGAGAGGAATTATTTAAGGCTGACAGGCAGCGTTTCTTACAGAGAAAGGTATCGCTATCCGATGAATAATTTAAATTTAGATGAATTTATTGAACTAAACTCAGAATGGTTTGATATTGATCTTTGTTACGTTAACAGAAATTACGTATTGGAGCTGCACTCTTACTTTAAACATGCAATTAACTTTAAGGTCGAAGAATGGCCAATTATGTTAGTGGTTACCGATATGGAAACCGGCAGGGGACCGTCTGCAATAGGCCTTAAAAATCAGGATTTTGCGCGGTTTCTGCGCATAATAAAATTAAGTGAAAGGATTTATTTAAAGGAACGACAGCTTTTCATTACCGGTGGAAATAACATACTTCAACTTAACTGGCGTGAAGGAAACCCGGTTTCTTTCGCGCCGGTTTATAAAAATACGCCTCTTAGAACTCTTTTACGTTCTTCAAATTTATATGCAGAAATGCTGAAGCGGATTGAAATACCGAGTCCGGCGGCGGTACTTCTGGATTATCCCGGAGGGGAGATTTATTTCAGAAGAATAATTGCTGATAATTTTCGGTTGGTAATTTTAAATATTATTGAAGGAAATTGGACTGGCAGCGTTGAATACATCCGAAATCTTTCAGGTTTAGGCAGGGGTTTAACTCCTACAGGTGACGATCTGATTCACAGTGCATTTATCTGTGCTCACTATTTTATAAAAGATTTCAGCATGAAAGATATACCGGAGAATTTTATATCTAATATCAATCTTAAAACAAATGAATTCGGCCGGCATATGATTGAACTTGGCCGAAGTGGTAAATCGCCGGAGGTTGCTATTAAATATATTATTTCGCTTGCAGATGGCAGTGTATCAGAAATATATTTAAATAATCTGCTTGCCGTGGGTTCTACAACCGGATTTGACCTTGCGCTGGGCATTATATATTTTATCCGGATCTTAAGTTCGGTAAAAAAGTTAGAGATATAGAACAAAGATCCAGGGATAAAATTATTTAATTCCACTAAAGGAATTTTAAAAAAGACATTGAATTTATTTAATTAAATAAAAAATATATTATTTCAAAAAGCGCTACTGCTTAGTCAGAATTATCTATAGCGAGTTTTTAATTTTGTTTATTTAAAGGAGGTGATGAGGAGAAGGTAGGCTGGATTTATAAGCATAATTATTTTAAAGGAGGATTATATGAATGAGCGAAGGTAGAAAAATGGTCTACACACTGGACGAAGTACCAAAGCCCTTTACAAAATCAATAGGTTTAGGTATTCAACACGTGTTGACCATGTTTGGCGCCACAGTTTCTGTACCTCTGATTATTGCGCCGGCTCTCGGTGCATCACCAGAGCAGATTGCTGTCCTTGTAGCTTCTGTAATGCTTGCATCAGGTATAGCAACATTTTTCCAGGTTAACTACGGTACTCGTCTGCCGATTATTCAGGGTGTCTCGTTCTCATTTTTAGGACCGTTTTTTGCAATTATAGGCCTGACAGTCGCCGCTGGAACAGAGGTTTCATTGCAATATATTGCCGGAGCTATTTTACTTGGCGCAATCGTTGAAATGGTTGTCGGTTTTACCGGTCTGATCGGGAAATTGCAAAGATTTGTCAGCCCGGTAGTAATCGGTCCGGTAATTGCTATGATCGGTTTGGCTCTCTACCAGGCCGGTGCCCCAATGGCTGGTGGCAACTGGTGGTTGGCCATTACAGTGATAGTTGCGGCTTTTGTCTTTTCGCTAATCCTCGGTCCGAAGAAGCCGTTTTTCGCTCTCTTCCCAATTCTTTTAGCGATTATTGCTGCTTATCTTTTGGCACTGATTATGGGCGAGGTAAGTTTTGACGCAGTGAGAAATGCACCTTGGATCCGCCTTCCCTGGGGTCCGGGAGGCTGGATTTTACCCTGGGGTATGCCGAAATTTGAATTCGGTTTTGTGCTGATCGTACTTGCCGGCTACCTGGCCTCAATGATCGAATCCTATGGTGATTACCATGCGATAAATGCAGCTGCAGAAGGGCCTCCGCTTACCGATAAGCAGATCAGCCGCGGTATCGGAATGGAAGGCTTAGGCTGCTTTGTCGGCGCTCTATTTGGCGGATTGGCCAGTACCAGCTATACCGAAAATATTGGACTGGTTGGATTGACAAAAGTTGCCAGCCGCTATGTTGTAAATGTCGGTGTTGTTATACTGATTCTCATGGGGATCATCGGCAAGTTCGGCGGTCTGGTGGCTACCATTCCGCTTCCAATAGTTGGCGGTCTTTACTGTGCATTGTTTGGCCTGATCGCCTCAATTGGAATCAGCAACTCGGCCAAGTCGGACCTTAGTTCGATGCGAAACCAGATGATCATGGGATTTATTCTCTTCATGGGACTCAGCCTTCCATACTACTTCCAGACTGCCGGCGTCTCTTTCGAACCGCAGTGGCTGTCCAATATCGTTGTATCCATCGGATCGACGGGTATGGCTGTAACTGCAATCTTAGGTTTAATTCTTGATAACATTATTCCAGGGACTGATGAAGAAAGAGGGCTGCATATGTTTGGTGAGAAGAAGGAATCAATAAATCAGGACTATAATTAACCAGACTTGACGGGCGGGGGCGGGTAATTTTACCCGCCCCCGTCTTTGTAGTAGCTTATGTAATTATTGCTGTTAATAAAGTGATATCTCCCAACCGTGGCAGCCTGACTGTATGACCACTGTTTTTTCTTGGAGAACCGGATTAAACAGCCGATTATGGGTGTGCCCGCTCAGGCAGACATCTATACCCTGCACTTCCGATAAAAGCTTCATATCCTGAGAAAATCCAAGATGCGAGACGAGAACGATCAGGTCTACCTTCTCCTTGGTGCGAAGATCATTGATAATGGATGGAAGGGAGTTCTTTTCGCCCAAGGGTGAACTTCAGACCTTCGCTGAAGGAAGGCGGCATGGTTTTGTCTATAATGTTGGAGGCAATACCCACAATACCAATCCGCAACCCGCCGATCTCCTTAAAACTATACTACCTGACCACATTGCCAGAACATCTCCTGGTGCAGATCAAAATAAGCATGGCTGTCGTTTAGTTGAATGATTGTGAGTATATTCCTGTTTTGTTTCATGAAAAAAAACCTCTATCCAGGTTTTTTCATTAGCGATTGAAAAAACGTAACATATAAATCCCGGATCAGATTGGCCATGTCCCAGTCGCCATGGATCTTCCTGTTGTCTACAGGATTTCTTGCATTAGCTAATACCGGGTCGAGCATAAAGCTGCCCGGTGCGCAAACGCCTATTTGGTTCAAATTTGTGCAAATATCTTTTACGGCAAAGTTCTGCGAGTTATATGATTATTACTGCGCGCAAGGGCAGAAATCAGCCCATGCTTTTCTGAATCTATTCGCCATCACCTGAACTATCGATCTCAACATTTACGCTCCCGCTGTCTGTGTTGGTTTCCGATTGAGTCCCTCCACCCTGGCCAAACATTGGCAATATATAGGAAGCGAGGAAGTAAAGAATTATTATCGTTATGGCAGCAATAAAGAAATATTTGATAAATACCGCACTTACCAGGCTGGGGTTTTTCCGAGTTTGCGTATGTTGCTCTGTTTTATCAACTGTTTTATAATCATCGTCACTCACATAAATCACGCTCCCACTCTTCAATAACTTAAATTTTGTGCAGTTTTCTTGGTATGAAAGCTTCACTTTTTCTGAAGTAATTATGGGGTCATCATTAGCTACTTGCGAATGATGACCCCATTGTCAAAAAATCCAGTATTATCTCCGATATCGGCTATAACCAAACCCACCAAACAATACTAACAGGACAATCACAATAATTATAATCGTGGTAGTACTCATTTGATCATCTCCCTTTCCTATCTTGGTTAGAAACTATTATAAAAAGTGCTAAGAATTCTATTAGCAAAATTCACACTATTATTGATCTTTACACAGCGACGTGATGATGTAGATTTTGGCTCGCCCAATGAAAAGCGCAGATATTGTATGAATTAACTATAAGATGGGGGTTTTGCTTATAGAATTATGCGCATCCCTGTTGATAATATAAATCACAAGATAAAATTTGATTTCATCTGAATTAGACAGTTTACTTCAGAGAAAATAACTGTCTAGATAAGGAGGTTTGCTCCTATGTTGCCAGAAGGCGGTTTACTAATCGGAATAATCACTGTTATATTTGGGATTATCGTCATGATTTTCCCCAAGATCCTTAACTATATCATCGGTATCTATCTTATCATCATCGGAATCATGGGTATTTCGCAATCTCTGTAATGATAATGTCTATACGAACCGGTGGATTTGCTGTGGGTTGGCAGCCGGGGAAGGAATATATGTCATGAACCGGTTCAGACAACTCTGGTATTATCTTGATGATAGTTTTTGGTTTAAACCTCTGTTAATAGTCTTGAGCAGCATTGCTTTGGCTCTTGCGTTGATTACAACAGATCACTTTGCTGAATCTGACCGCTGGATAGCCCAGTGGCCACGCCTGTTTGGATTTGGGGCTGAAGGTGCACGGGCGATGATGTCTACAATTGCCGGCTCAATGATAACCGTTTTGGGCGTTATGTACTCGATGATTTTAGTAGTGCTGGCTCTGGCTTCGAGCCAATATACCTCGCGTATCCTGCAGAATTTCATTCGCAATAATGTTACCCAGATCGTGCTCGGAATTTTCGCCGGCATATTTACCTATTGCCTAATTGTTTTGAGTGTCATCCATGGAGGGGAAGAAAGTTATTTTGTCCCAAGCCTGTCAGTGTTCTTCGGTTTTATCATGGCGCTTGGAGGTGTTTTCGCCCTAGTCATTTTTATCCACCATGTTGCTATTTCAGTCCAGGCCTCTACAATCATCGCTTCGGCTGCCCGGGAAACCAAGGAAGCCATAAATCATCTGTTTCCATAGCAACTTGGTGAAGGGCCGGATGAAGATAATAACGACCTGATGCAAAACGCTTTCGACGAGTGGATCTGGCAGGCTGTTCCATCTAAGAAAAACGGTTATATCCAGGATGTAAACATTAAAGCGCTGCTAAGCTTAGCACGAGAAAAGGATACCATCGTGCGGATGAATTACGGTGTTGGTAACTTTGTTGTCCGGAATACCGCACTGGCCTCTCTTGCCCTGGATGATCCACCGGATCAAGAAACAATTGACGCCATACAGGAAACTTTCTTTATTGATGACTACCGGACAATAAAAAAGGATGCGGCTTTTGGCATCAGGCAAATTGTGGATATTGCATTAAAAGCACTCTCCCCCGGTGTCGTTGAAACAACAACAGCCGTGATTTGTTTGGACTACCTCACTGTGATCACAGCGCAGCTGATTTCCAGGCAAATTCCATCACTTTACCGCTACGAAGAAGGTGAACTGCGTTTGATTGCCAAAGTGCCGGGTTTTAAAAGTTTGTTGGGTGAATCATTTGATCAAATTCGAAACCATGCCAATGGCGATTTCACTATTATGTTGCGGATGATCGAATCATTTCAAACTCTCGCCAGCTTAGATGTAAGGCAGCACCACCTGAACGCAATTTGCGAACATGTGGAAGCAATTGATGAATTAGCCGAGCGAACAATCGGGTCTGATCGTGAACGGGTGATGGTTAAAGCGCATTTGGCACTTGTATTGGAAACGCTACATAGCAAACCTAATGTGGGTCAATGTGATACAGTCTGTAGGCATTTTTCCTGTCAATGATTAGAACGTATTCTACTACTTAAGTAAACATTTAAGGAGGTAAGGTCGTGAACGAAGATATCTTGAAAGGAAAGTGGAGTGAACTGAAAGGCGAAGCCAAGAAAAAATGGGGGAAGCTAACTGATGATGACCTGATGGTAATTTCAGGGCAGAAGGAAAAACTGGTCGGGGTGCTACAAACAAAATACGGATATGCGAAAGAAAAAGCAGAGGAAGAATACAAGTCTTTTCTTGACAGTCAAAAGTAGTTGTTTAATGGACATCAATTTTTGAAGCGGCGACATAAATCATGGTTTAAAAAATGAGAGCATAATGCCACCGGCTCGCATAAATATTATCATTATAGAATAGAGGCTTCAACATTATCTATAAAACCGGGATGTCGCCGTTTCAGGGTTGATAGTTTATATATTTTCTCTACGAAAAAGTTTTAAGATATTAATGGCTAACTCCAAATTTAAAGCTGAATCGGGATTATCCATACTGACCCCGATTAATTCTTCGATCTTCTTGATCCTGTAAAGAACTGTATTATAATGCGTGAACAGCTTATCCGAAGTATGTTTAAGGTTACGGCTATTCTCGAAATATGCCTCCAGGGTGCGGATAAGGTCTCCTTTTTTTTGTTGATCATATTCAAGAACCGGTTGGAGTAATTCTTCAACAAAACTCTCTAACTCATCACGGCTTTTTTCACTGAGGATTTTATAAAATCCAAGGTTATCAAAGAAGACAACCTGTGAATGATCTGATAACTGCGCTATTTTTAATGCTTCACGAGCTTCAGAGTAGCTGCGTTTAATCTGTTTTACATCATTAAAAGACCTGCCTACACCAATATTAATCTGGGCGTTATCAGTAAGAGTACTGCTAATAAAACCGGCCAGTGATGAAATGGTTTCTCGTAGAAAAATCGATGAGTTTTTATCGGGTAAACTTAGCACCAGTACAACATTATTACCCTTGATTCCGGCAATGTAGTTATCAAAAGCCTGCTGTTTTCTAAATAAGTTTATCGCTTTAAGTAAATCCTCTTTACTGCGTGTAGCATTGATATTAATATAGCTTTCCATATTACCGATATCGGTAGAGCCGGCATCATTAATAATTGCTACAGCTGTTGGGAAATCAAGATCAATATTGAAAACGCGCCCCCGGTTAATTACTTCCTCCCGGTTGGTAAAGTCTGCTGAAAGAAGAATCTCCAGAAAATCGTTATAGTAACTTCTTTCAATCTCAAAAATAGCCTTTTTCTTGGTAAATTCAAGAGCAGCGATAGTTGCTGCCCGTTCGATAATTAATATATCCGGCTCATAAATAGGGTTATTAAGGATAGCGACTATATGGCCATATTGATATTTATCGGCGATGATGGGGATGCGAATAGCCTTGATAGTCAGCGGTTTATCAGTATCTGAAGTATATTCAAGGGAATATTTAACTTCCTTGATATTTCCAAAACGCAGTTTTTCTCGTTTGATTTCCACACTGCGGTCAGAAAAGAAAAGATCAAATTTATACTGATCGGGACACTCGTCGTTAACAATCAACGAACCATCAGTATCTTTGATCGCTACTGGATTAGAGATTAGTTTACCGGTTTCTTTGCAGAGCTCTTCGAGGGGACTTCCATTTAAAGCTAAATCCATCAAATTCTTATGGGCTTGTTCAAGTTTTTGCAGTATTTTATACTGCTGGTTGAAAATCACACCCAGGACAGGAGCAATTATTTCTGAAAACGAAAGATCAAAGGGGACTTCCAAAAGAGGGATATTATACCGGTTGGCGCTGGCAATAATCTGTTCCGGTATTTCTGTCAGGTATCGTTTCGGCTTTATAGCCAGGGCGGCGCTGTTCGTTTCATTCATCCGGGGTATAAGTGATTCCATTAGATCCGGATACTCACGAAAAGAATAACCGGTTGTTAAAAGGAATTCTCCATCAATCAACCAGTCCATTATGTCCGGTACTTCGATTACATTAACCAGTTTAATGATTCGATCGAGCCCGTTATGTCCGCCGACAACTGTTAAACGGTTGATAGTATCGAGTGACAGGGCTTCAGCAACGGTAATTCCGTAATGATTTTGCATATCTGCTACCCCTTCCCGGAGGTCTGCTAAGTAAACAATACCAGTATTTGATCATATTTTCAATAAAATTGTAGTATATCTACAAAGAAGTGACAGCAATTTGGTTGCTTAATCTAAAGGAATAAAATGCATGATGTATAATATTTAGAAATGTACAGGCAAATTATTTCTTTAAGAAATATTCTTATAACGATATAATATAAGAACCAGATGAAATGACGGTACTGATGACGAAAAACATTAATGGTAAAGGTGAGGAGGATGCCGGGTGGTTATTAAGAGTTATATATCTAAAAATACATTTCGCGATTCGGTTTACCTGATGCGTCTATCCAGTACGATCAGAGAATTTGATGGTGTTGATGAAGCGGAAGTAATCATTGGTACAGATCATAATAAAAAGTTCTTGGAATCAGGCGGTTTAATGACAGATGAAATTGCCCGTGATGCGGGAGCAAATGATCTTATAATCGCTGTTAGAGCAGTGGATGAAGAAAAAGCAGAGAAGGCTATCCAGGATGCACTTACAGAGATGAATAAATCAGTCGAAAGAGAAAATCTTCAAAGTGAATTTATACCACGAACATTTGAAACTGCCATAAAGAACCTTCCGGGTGCTAATATTGCTCTGATCTCTATACCGGGCACTTACGTAAAAAGAGAGGCGGATAAAATTCTGGATGCCGGCCTTAACCTGATGATCTTCAGTGACAATGTCACCCTCAAAGAGGAGATCGCCCTGAAACAAAAAGCCCGTGACAAAGGCCTGCTGGTAATGGGCCCCGATTGCGGTACTGCCATTATCAACGGTGTACCCCTGGCTTTTTCGAATGAAGTAAGGCAGGGTAAAATCGGTATAGTTGCTGCTGCCGGCACAGGTTTGCAGGAAGTATCATCCCTGATCAGCAACATGGGAGAAGGGATCAGTCACGGGATCGGCACCGGAGGCAGGGATGTAAAGAAATCGGTAGGTGGCATAACAATGCTTCTTGGACTTGAAATGCTGATTAATGATGACAGCACAGAGGTTATTGTCGTTGTTTCAAAGCCGCCTGATCCTGAAGTCAGTGATAAGGTCCTCACCGAAGCTGGGAAAAGTAAAAAACCGGTTGTTGTCAATTTTCTTGGCGGAGATCAGGAAAAGGTAAAGACAGCAGGGTGTATTCCAGCGGCAACATTAAAAGAAGCCTCCCTGAAAGCAGTGAACATTGTTCGGGGAAAAGATGCTGACACCGGAATAGAGCCGTATAAAACTCCGGAAGAAATAATAAATAAGGAAATTAAAAGTTACAAAAGCGGCCAGAAGCGTCTCCGTGCCCTGTTTTCAGGTGGAACACTGGCTTACGAGGCACTTTTAATTCTCAGTGATTTACCGCAAAAAATGCATACAAATCTTAGTTATAAAGATGCTTTGAAGCTTGAAGACGTATACAAGAGCGTCGGGAATACAATAATTGATTTTGGAGAAGATGAATTTACCCAGGGACGCTTGCATCCAATGATCGATCCGGCCCTTCGAAATAAACGGATTCTTGCCGAAGCCCGCGATCCTGAAACAGCGGTAATCTCGCTTGATATTGTTCTCGGCTACAACGCTCATCATGATCCGGCAGGATCTGCCCTTGAAGCAATCCTTGAAGCAAGAAAGATCGCCGAAAAAGATGGAAGAAAGATTACATTTACAGCCTACGTGTGCGGAACGGAAGATGATCCGCAGAAACGTGGGGATCAGGTTGCCAAGCTAAAAGATGAAGGAGTACATGTATTTGAGAGTAATGCGGATGCCGCTTTCTTTACCCGAGAACTTCTCAAAAAATTAAAGTGATTACTGGAAGCGGTCATTTTCTAGGTGTAAATGAATATGGTCGGGAGGTTTAAATATGAATGATTTGTTAAAAAGCGAAATTAAAATCATCAACATAGGGCTGGAAGGTTTTGCTGAAACATTAAAAGAAAGGGGAGCAAAAGTTATTCATGTTCGCTGGCAGCCGCCGGCAATGGGCAATGAAGATCTACTGAGCTTACTCGATAAATTAAAATAACCCGGGAGGTGTTTATTAAATGAGTAAGATTGATCAGGCGAATCAGGAAGCAGTAAAAAGAATGATGATGTCAAGACCGGTTTGGGTTGATGTGGGGAGAGCCCGGGACGTTATACCGGGTATGAAAGATAATTTATTTCTTCATGCAGGTCCGCCTATCACCTGGGACAGAATGAGTGGCCCCCTGAAAGGTGCGATTATCGGAGGTCTCCTGTACGAGGGAAAGGCAAAAAATGTAGAAGAGGCAGAAAAACTGGCTGCTTCAGGTGAGATTGAATATGCTCCCTGTCACCATTACAATGCTGTAGGCCCGATGGCAGGAGTTACAACTCCGTCACAAATGGTTTTTATCATTGAAGATAAAGAATGGGGCGGTTATACTTATTCCAACATGAATGAAGGATATGGTAAAGTACTGCGTTACGGAGCTTACGATGAGGAAGTATTAAATCGGCTGCACTGGCTTGACGAAGTTTATGCCCCTGTCATCAAAGAGGCTGTCCACCTGTCCAAAGGTCTTGATATAAAATCGATTATTGCCCAGGCTTTGCACATGGGTGACGACGGTCATAACCGTAACCGGGCAACTACTTCGCTCTTTATCCGCAGTATCGCTCCATTTGTTGCCGAAACTCAGTGGGGCAAAAAAATGGAATATGATGCCCCGCGGTTGAACCTGGCAAATGTATCAGAGTATTTTAAGGATAAAAAGGCTTCGGCTGCTGCAGAAGTGCTTGCTTTTATGCATAGCAATGATCTTACCTCGCTGAATGCAATTATGGCGGCCTGCAAGAGTATGGCTCTGGCTGCACATGGTGTTGAACACTCGACCGTTGTAACAACCCTGGCCCGTAACGGTACTGATTTCGGAATAAGGGTGAGCAGTACAGGCGATAAATGGTTTACAGCGCCGGCAAACGTTCCCGACGGTCTCTATTTCTCTGGATTTAACGCATCTGACGCAAACCGGGATATCGGTGACAGTGTTATAACTGAAACGGTCGGTATCGGTGGATTTGCCATGGCTGCTGCACCGGCCATTGTCAATTTTATCGGTGGCTCGCCTGCTGATGCCTTTGATGCCACCAATGAAATGTATGAAATTACCGTAGCTGAAAATAATAATTTTAATATACCGGCTATGGATTTTAAAGGTACCCCTACAGGTATTGATGTCCGTAAAGTAGTGGAAAAAAATATTGTTCCGAGAATTAATACCGGTATAGCGCACAAAGAACCGGGCATCGGCCAGGTAGGAGCCGGAATCGTAAAACCACCGATGGAAATGTTTATCGATGCCCTTAAAGAACTCGCAAAATAAAATGAGTGTGGACTTGAAACGACCTTAATAATTGGAGGTGAACCGGAAAAATGCTGTCATGCGAGTATGTTAAATGCTCTGATCTGGGCCAGGCTTTTCAACTGCTTGAAACACGGGAAGATGCTTATCTGCTGGCCGGTGGTACCGATCTGATGGTCGGTATTCGGGGCGGTAAATTTGCTGCCAAACTGCTTATCGATATTAAAGAACTGGAAGAATTAAAAATACTGAAGGAAGATGAGCAGGGAATTACCATCGGTGCTGCTGTCACCTTAAATGAGATAGCAACATTCGGCCCTATTCTAAAAAATGTACCAATTTTAGCAGAAGGCGCTCACAGTGTGGGCAGTTATTCGATTAGAAACCGTGCAACCCTGGCCGGCAATATATGCAATGCTTCACCTGCTGCTGATACAGCTGCGCCACTCTACTGCCTGGGAGCAATCGTGAATATTATCGGATCGGGCGGAAAGAGATCTTTACCCGTTGAGGAATTCTTTACGGGTCCGGGTAGAACCGCCTTAGAAAAAGGCGAGTTAATCCAATCGGTCCTGATCCCGAAACCTTACCCCGCCGGAGTGGGAACCTATCAAAAAGCATCGCGAACAGGATCAGTGGATCTGGCAACTGTCGGAGTTGCTGTGCAGAACTGGGGCGATCAGGTTAGAGTGGCCGTGGGAGCAGTTGCTCCTACTCCGATCAGGGCTGTAGCGGTAGAAAAAGCTGTTAATGAAAAGGACATAAAAGACTGGGCAAAAGCTGCCGCTCTGGTTTATGATGAAATATCTCCGATCACCGATCTGAGAGGATCCCGGGATTACCGTTTTCATCTGGCGGAAGTGTTGATCAGACGTGGCCTCGAAAGGACAATGGGGGTGTGAAAATGACAGAAAAAATAACAATCAACTTTACGGTTAACGGTGAAAAAGAAACCCGTGAAGTCTATAGCGATCAAACCCTTCTGAAATTTATCCGGGAAGTTCTTTTTCTTACCGGAACCAAAGAAGGATGTGAAATCGGGGAGTGTGGCGCATGTATTGTCCTGCTCGACGGAAAACCGGTTAACTCATGCCTCATACTGGCTGTTGAACTGGATGGAAAAGATCTGGTCACAATTGAAGGATTATCGAAAAATGGTGAATTGGACCGCGTACAGCAGGCATTTATCGATCATGCAGCGCTGCAGTGTGGCTACTGCACTCCCGGCATGGTTTTATCAGCAAAGGCTCTGCTGGATCGTAATCCAAATCCAACCGATCAGGATATCAATGAAGCTTTAAGTGGAAATTTGTGCCGTTGCGGCGCTTACCAGGAAATTAGGGTGGCCATCAAGGCCTCATCCAATAAATAAGCGGGAAAGGAGGATGGTATAATGGCAGATTTAAATTATGTAGGGACATCTGTCCAGAGAAAAGATGCAATTGAGAAAGTTACCGGGGCTGCCCAGTTTATTGAAGACCGCTACCTGGGGCCTTTGCTTTATGCCAGGATTAAAAAGAGTACTGTTGCCCACGGAAAAATAAAGAAAATTGATGCCTCAAAAGCACTGGAATACCCGGGAGTAAAAGCAGTCCTTACCGGAAAAGAGTTTCCGAACAGAATCGGCCTCTACCTGGTCGATAGGACTTTCCTGGCAGTTGATAAGGTTCGCTACTGGGGTGAACCGGTTGCAGTAGTTGCCGCAGTGACGGAAAAAATAGCCAGGGAAGCAGTGGAGTTAATTGAAGTTGAATATGAAGAGCTTCCCGGTGTATTCGACCCCAGGGAAGGGATCAAGCCGGATGCTCCGATCATTCATGAAGATTTGGGAAGCTACGACATTGTCCCGATTTTCTATCCGAAACCTGGAACCAATATTGCAAACCATTTTAAACTGCGTAAGGGCGATGTAGATAAAGGTTTTGCGGAAGCAGACCTGATCATAGAACGCGATTACCAGGTTCCCCAGATGCAGCACGTCCCTATCGAAACGCATAAAGCTGCTGCACATTGGAGTCCGGATGGCAAACTAACAGTATGGAGCACCGCTCAGTCTCCAAACGTGGTGCGTCAACTGTTATCAAAATCGCTCGATATACCGATGCATAAGATCCGGATCATTTCCAGCTTTATTGGAGGAGGATTCGGCTGTAAGGCTGGTGCATCTCTGGAAGGGCTGGTTATACCACTTGCTCAAAAATTCCCCGGATATGTAGTCAGAATCGTCTACAACCGGGAGGAGGATATGCAGGGCACTTTTACCCGGCAGGCTCTTTATTCACATCTGAAAACAGGTGTCCGGAAGGATGGCAGGATAACTGCCCTGGAATATAAAATGATCTGGGATGGCGGGGCCTACACGGAATATGGTGTCAATATCGTCCGTGCCGCGGGATACAGTTCATCCGGAGCTTATGATATACCCAACGTTAAAACCGATTCATATTGCGTTTACACCAACAATTCAGTAGGCGGTCCGGTCCGTGGTTTCGGTATGTGCGAAATGCAGTGGGGAATTGAAAGACAGATTGAAGCAATCGCAAAGGAATTGAATATGGATCCTCTGGAAGTCCGCCTGATTAATGGTATGAAAGAGGGTTCAACCACTGCAGCCGGCCAGGTCGTAAATCACGTTGCTTACGACAAGTGCCTAAAGGTTGTTGCCGATCAAATCGGCTGGGGAAAAAAGGAAGGAAAATTCAGGGGTAAAGGTATAGCCGGGCTTGTTAAATGCCCTGCTCAACCGAGTAACGCAGCATCATCCGCCATAATTCGCATTAATGAAGATGGAACAGCCCACGTGATGATCGGTGCGACCGAAATGGGTCAGGGTATGCTGACTGTTATGAGCCAGATCGCAGCCGAGGGACTGAACATACCCGTTGAAAACATAGATATCAAGGTACCTGATACAGATTTCACTCCATATGAATGGCAAAGCGTGGGAAGCAGGGTTACATATACCTGTGGAACGGCGATTAAAAGGGCTGCTGAAGATGCCATTGGACAGATATACACTATTGCTTCCGATCTTCTGGAGGTACCGAAAGAAGAACTGACCTTTGATGGTAAAAAAGTAGTCTCGAAAAAAGATCCGAATATTAAAGCAACAATCAGGGAAATCGCCGACAGCTGTAAAAAATGCACCGGCGAAGGGATTGCCGGCCCGATTATCGGCAGAGGCTCATTTGTTCCAACTAATATGACCAACCTTGATCCTGAAACCGGCCAGGGAAATCCGGGGCTCTTTTACTGCTTCGGGGCTACCGCTGCCGAGGTCGAAGTCGACCCTGAAACCGGCGTGGTTACAGTCCTGCAGTTGGCGAGTTCGATCGATGCCGGTAAAGCCGTTAATCCACAGCTTTGCCATGTCCAGCTACACGGTGGAACGATCATGGGATTATCAACTGCACTCTATGAAGAGGTCCGTTTCGATAAAGGAGTTATTCTTAACCGTAATTTTACCGATTACAAGATAGCAACCATCGATAATGTTCCACATATTGAGAGTTTTGTTATTGAAACTCCTGAAGAAAAAGGTCCATATGGTGCAAGAGGGATTGGTGAACAGCCAATGATTGGTGTGGCACCCGCTATAGCTAATGCTGTTTGTGATGCTCTCGGTGTTGATTTTAATACATTCCCATTGACTCCCGAAAGAGTCTGGCAGGCAATAAAAGATAAAAAATAAGTAGTTAAGCTATGAGTCGGGGATGCATTCAAGTGTATCCCCGATTTTCATGTTAAAAGGAGAAATAAAGATGATACCCCGTATGGTTCTGTTCAAAGGTGCCGGTGATCTAGCCACAGGAATTGCTCACAGACTTTGGAATGCAGGGTTTGATCCAGTTATGCTGGAGCTGGCCAAGCCTCTTGCAGTACGACGGACAGTGTCTTTTGCATCGGCAGTATATGAAAAAAGTATTGAGGTTGAATCGGTAACAGCGAAACTATGCCCATCTGTTGAAATGATCGATTCTTATCTAAGCGAAAAATATATACCTGTTTTAGTTGACCCGGAAGCAATAACAATGCAGAAATTAAATCCAACAATTTTGATTGATGCCCGGATGACTAAAGCCAATGATCTGACCAGTAAAAATGATGCAGAACTGGTAATTGCCATTGGCCCCGGATTTACTGCAGGTGTGGACTGTCATGTTGTTATAGAGACAGAACGCGGACACAATCTGGGAAGAGTCATCTATAAGGGTAAGGCTGCAGCTGACACAGGTGAACCGGGGGCAGTGGCTGGATACGCCAAGGAAAGATTGCTGCGCGCCCCAACTGACGGGAAATTCATACCGCTGAAGAAAATAGGTGACAGCGTAATGACAGGTGAGATAATTGCCACTGTTGAGGAAGTGCCGATTCATTCCGCAATGGATGGAATTGTCCGTGGAATGCTTTTCCCTGAGCTGACTGTCTCAAAAGGAATGAAAGTCGGAGATATAGATCCCCGAGGGGAACGGGTCGATTTCAGGACTATATCAGACAAAGCACGGTCTCTTGGCGGTTCAGTCCTGGAAGTTATTTTACATCGTTACTTTTTTATCGGATAAAACTTATGATGCTAATATGATATAGTTGAAGAAGGAAATATAGAAATAAGGTGAAATAGTTGAGTCATATTTTACATGGAGAAGAAACAGAGTATTGTTACTGCCACAACTGTAAACGGATCAGGGCAGATCATGAACTGGAAATGACCGCAGAGGGTTTGCGCTGTAAAGTATGTGGTGGATCGGATTTTGATCAGTCCGGGTGGGTCGTTTGTCCTCACCAGAAGGTGTCAGCCGTAAAGTGCCCCAGGGCTGGGAAAGGAATTATCAGGGATCTACATGGTTATGATTGTCTAGATCGCTGCTTCTTCAGGGTTTGACAGCTTGAAATAATTTAAAAGGAAACCATGGATGGAAATTTTACAACTAATCAAAGCCTTTGATATTCGACCTCCTGCAATCGTTTCTATCTACGGCGCAGGAGGTAAAACGACAATTGCCCATCGTATAGCCCGGGAGCTTAAAACCAGCGGCCATAAAGCTGTTATTACTACAACTACAAAAATGTCCGAACCAATTGGAATTAAACTTTTCCTCTCCGAAAATACAAATAATTTACTAAAAGATCTCAGTCATTACTTTCAAAGTAACAGTATTGCTGCTGTTGGAAAAAGATTACTCAAAAACGGGAAGGTAGACGCTCTTGATCCGGCTTTGATTAATGAACTGAGAGACACGCTTGGTTTAACTGTCGTGGTTGAAGCTGACGGCGCAAGAGGTTTTTCAATAAAGGGCTACGAAGAATATGAACCTGTTTTGCCCGCTTCCACTGATCATGCTCTTGCGGTAATAGGCGCAGATTCACTGGGTTTAACAATTAATGAACTTAATGTTCATAGGGTTAAAAGGTTTATAGAGAGCACAGACACAGATTACAACATGACCATCAGCGAGGAGATTATCAGATTAACTTTCGGCATGATGGTTAATTTAGGCATTAAACAGGTTCCGCAGGCTGATTTTTGCTGTATTCTAAATAAATGCGATCTTTTAAAAGATGAAGCATTTACCCTGAAAAAGATTGTAGATTCACCAGGCCTGGGTAGATGGTCGGTCAAATTGATTGCTGCTGAGGGAATTAATATTAACCCGGCCAAAATCGTGATCGACATCGGTTCAGGAAAGCCTGTAATACAGATTTCTTGCATCCTGCTTGCTGCCGGTTCTTCAACCAGGATGAAAGCTGATAAGCTGAACATGATAATCAAAAGTAAAACAGTTCTTGAACATACTTTGGGCAATCTAGCAAATCTTGATATTAATGAGCTGATTATTGTTACAAGACCCGGTAGTACCAATTTACCGGAGATTCAGGGGCTGACGTATAGAATTGTAGAAAATCACGACCACAGTCAGGGGATTGCAAGCTCGATACAGGAAGGTTTAAAAGCTTTACAGGGAACTCCGCAGGGAGTAATTATTGCCCTGGCTGACCAACCGCTCATCAGTAATGAAATTTACCGGAAACTGATCAATCGTTACCGTAAAAACCTTAAATTAGTTACATACCCGGTTTACGAGGGGCGTAAGGCTAACCCAACAATTCATGACCGGAGAACCTGGCCCGATTTGATGCAATTAAGGGGAGACAACGGTGGCAAGCAGGTCAGCAGCAGACTTCCGGAGAAAGATCTCGACATAGTAGCCACAGATGATCCGGGGGTAAGTATCGATCTGGATAAGCCTGAAGACTTTGAAAGAGTAAGAGCAATCCTGGAGAAATAACAATCATCTAAATTAATAGAAAGGAGCATGGTATATGCCAGTTGTTACAGTCAGCTTAAGAGAAGGAAGGACAGTGGAGCAAAAAAGGGCCCTGGTGCAGGAGGTAACTAAGGCAGTTGTAAGTACGGTTAATTGCCCCGAAGATGCGGTTATGGTCCTGATCCATGATTTGAAATCTGAAGATATCGGTAAAGCAGGTTAACAAACATTTGTTGACATTTATAAATAATAGAAATATTTAATTAAGACTTAGCAATGATGGCATACGTTAATTACTATTTGAGATATGATACTTTGAACCTAGAGAAAGCCTCTCAAAAAAATCATCATCCATACTATATAATTGATTGATAATAGCATTTGTTATTACTTCTAAAGTATCTTCAGAATTAACTATAATATCAGCAGCGCTATGGTATGCCGGAAACCGCTTTCCATATAACTCGGAGATGTATTTTACCGTCATTTTACCATCAAGAACTGGTCTAGAACAATCATTTTTAATTCGATCGTAAACAATGTCAGGACTAGACTTTAAAAATATTATAACACCATTTTTCTTTAAATGTTCTACATTTTCTGGGTTTATAACAGCGCCACCACCGGTAATAATAATGGTGTTCTGTCTTTTACTTAAGATACGTATAGTATTATTTTCAATATTTCTGAAATACTGTTCACCATGGATTTCAAAAATTTTGCTAACAGGCATTCCGCAACTTTCTTCGATAATATCATCACAATCAACAAAACTCATTTCAAGCACTTTTGCTAGTTCATTTCCAACTCTTGTCTTTCCCGATCCCATAAATCCAATTAAAGATATGTTATATGGAAATAATTTTCTCGATTGATAACCTCTACTGATTTTTAATATTTGTTCAATAAATTTCTCTGCTTCTTCACTATAATCAGCATCTTTAATCGCTTTAACAGCTCGTTCAATGATTTCTCTTTCTCTTTCTGGTTTGAGGATCGCTTGTCCACGTTCACGTTTTACTATAAGGATTTCTTTTACAAGATTCAATCGCTTTTGAAATATAGTTAATAATTTTTTATCACACTCATCTATTTCTTGCCTTAGTCTGATTAACTTATCCATCGAACTACCCTCTTTCGAATAGGAAACTAACTTATTTAATTTGCATAACTTACCTTAAAATTGTTTCTAAATAATATATAAACTAACTCAATATGTCAATAGATTGGAAATCTTTATTTGGGAAATGAATTAGATTGTCCTGCCCCCCGAAAACTAGTCCAGATTTTAAGTTAGTTGGAAAAAGGATAAACTAACTTAAAAGGAGCGGCAGAGATGAGCAGGAAGAAGTATTCACCGGAACAAGTTATCATCCATTTACGAGAAGTTGAAGTACTCTACAGCCAGGGGAACAC